>VGZY01000027.1 GCA_016872355.1 SAR202 cluster bacterium
GATATCTGACACCAGCTTTCCCATCTTTTCCCAGTCCACAACTTGGGCTATCCTCTCCAATCGCTCGTTACGCCCAACCTGCTCGGGAAGGAACGCTTCGATCATGGACGGGTTTCCCATATTGCGGCGCATGGCTCACTCCATTTTGCTATATCTTCCTCGCACAGGTATGATTATCGCCTCTACCTCGGGTTATGCAAAGGTCTCCTCGGGGAGAGGAGGAATCAAACAGCCCCCTGGGGCGCGCCTACGGGAAGACGCCCTTGTAGCCGGTGCTGTCCGGCTTGGGATAGAAGTAGTACAGGCTCTTTACCTGGCCGTTGCTGTCCACGTACCAGCTGTAGCTGCCGGTGGCAGTGGCGTTGTTGTCGGGGGATGCCGACTTGGGCACTGACTCCAGGAAGCCGGCTCGCACCAGCTCATCAAAGTCGATGAAGTAGTCGCGGCTGTCGATCAGGTACTGGGTGCCGTTATGAACGACCGTATTCGTTTCCCAGTGGTCTTCCCTTGCCAGGCTGGTCTGGACGCTGGGGTCTTTATACCAGAGGTCTTCTGGCCTCCGCGTCGACCGCTCTCCGTCGCCATTCACGTCAACCCACTTGGGGCTGCCGCCCTCTGTGCCTCCGTTGGGGTTGCTGTCGGGTATGCCGAGCCTGGTAGTGTATGGTGTTCCGGCGCTGGCCGAAGCGAGCGGCTGGTACTTCCTCGTGGGGTCCGGGGTGCCTGTGGGGGTGGCGACGGGGGTGCCCACGGGCGCGGCGACGGGGCCGTGCTTCTTGCCGAGTGTGGGGTACTGGCGCTTGCCGTCCAGCCGCTGGTTGGAGGGGCTGGTGTTGTAGGCGTCCACAGCCACCTGCAGCCTCAGGAGCTCTGCCTCTTAGGCGCGCTCTTTCGAAATGCCGAGCTGGCTGGATATGACCGGCACTGCGATTGCCGCCAGGATGCCGAGGATTGCGATGACGACCACCAGCTCGATAAGTGTGAAGCCGTGTTGTGTTGAAGCGGTGTGCTTCATAGCCGTATGAGTCCGTTTCTAGTCATTGGCAGAGCATGCCTGCCGCGATACATTGTGCGCCATATCGTGCATGCGGGCAAGGCTTATGGAGGCTTCAACAGACACACTCAATAGCCTATCGTCAGGTCCAGGTACGCCTGGACGAGGTCGGGGCCGATCAGGAGCGCCACAATGCCGCCCATGGAGAGGAACGGCCCAAAGGGGATGGCGTCCTTTCGTCCCTTCCTCCGCGTGAGGATCAGCGCAACCGCTACGGAACCACCGGCGATGACGGCCACCCAGAGTCCCAGGAGCACGGCAGGGAAGCCCACCATCAGACCGATAATCCCGGCGAGCTTTACGTCGCCGCCGCCCATGCCGGCGGGGTAGATAATGGCCATGGCCATAAACAGCGCAAACGCGCCGAATCCTGCCGCCAGGGAACTTGCGACGGAACCGCCGGCGCCTTCCCACAGGAGGAACGGTCGCTCGAAACCGAGGGATGGCCACAGGGGCGACATCGCCAGCAGCACCACCCCCGCAGGCAGCACGATCTTGTTGAGGATGAGCCTGTGCTCCAGGTCGATGATCGCCACGACCACCAGGACGGCGACGCACGAGGCGATGACCGAGAACTGGACGCCGAAACCGTACAGGAAAAATACGGCGGCGAAAAGGATGCCGGTGATCACCTCCACCCAGAAGACGCGGACCGGTATGCGCGCGCCGCACTGCCTGCACTTGCCGCGCAGGGCGATGTAGTTGGCGACGGGTATCAGCTCGCTGTTGGGTATCAGCCTCTTGCAGCCGGGGCAATGCGAGCGGGGGCGAAGGAGGGACTGCCCGGCGGGCACCCTGTCCGCCACAACGTTCAGAAAGCTCCCCACACTCGCTCCCAGCGCAAATACGATAAGCGCAACTAATGGCACTAGCTTTGCTCCCCGTACGCCACCTTGAGCACCAGCTCCAGCATCCACCCGCCGGACTCCTCGGCTGTCAGCCTTACACGCTCCACCAGGCCCGTCGGCGTCTGGGCGGCGATATCCAGCAGCCCGGACAGCTCCGCCGCGTCCCCTGTGGCAACGAGCGTGTAGCTGACGGCGGGCAGGCTGTGCTCGCCCACAACGGCGGTGGCCTGGGACGTCTCGTACTCATTCAGGGTGACGCTCCGGGATGACGCATAGGAAATGAGCCTCGCCCCAACGGCATTCGCGTCCTGGCGGCTCGCCTTCCCGGGCAGGAGCGCCCCCCGGCCCGCGGATTCCGCCTCGGCTTGCCTGGCCGCCAGCTCGGCCTGCTTCGCGGCCAAAGCGGCGCTCGCCGCGTCCTTCTCCGGCGCAATCGCCTCCAGGTCAGACTCGTAGACATCGCGCATCTGGAGCACACGCGCCCGCTCCGCCCGGGCGTCCGCGCGCTCCATGAACGGGTAGCCGACCGCCAGAGCGCCGAGCGCGGCGGCAATGGCAAGGAGAATGTAGATCCGAGGGGTATTCGCGAGGCGCTCAGTCATTTCGACGCCTCCTTCACCGCCAGCCGCGCCGCGAAGCGGAGCCCGGGACCGTCGGCCTCCCAGTGGAGGGTCGTCAGGTCGAGGGGGCTCCCGGCGGCGGCGACGTGCGACTGGAAGCGGCCCATCGCGGCAACGCCGGTGGCGGCGCCCGAAACGTCGAGCGCCCTATCCTGCCCGGCGGAGATGGACTCGAACCGGAGGTCCGGGCCCTCAGCGGCCAGCACGGCTTCGATAGCGCCCCCCCCCAGTCCGTGCGTCCCGCTGCTATGGCGTCCGCGGCGGCGCGCGCGCTCTCCCCCTCCGCCGCCAGTCCGGCGATCCGGCCGTCCATGTCGCGGAGGGCGGATTGCGCCTCGGCAATGGCGTACTGCTCGTCCGAAAGCAGCGCGCGTAGCTGGTCGGCCTCGCGCTGCGCGGCAGCCTGCAGCTCGCGGTTGTTGCCTATTCCATCGTTCAGGAAGAGCGCGGCCAGGAGCTCCACGACCAGGAGCGCGCCAAGAGCTAGCGCTGCGACCGAGACCTTCCGCTCGCGCTTCTCGTGAAGAAGGTCAATAAAGGGGACGCGCCGCCAATCGGACTCTTCCCCGTCCGGGCGCTCCCCGCCGGAGAGCCATGGTATTCGCATTCCAAGGAAAGTATTCAATGCACGGTGCCCAGTGTTGTATAGATGCCCGAAATCACCGCAACCGCAACGAAGCCGACGAGGCCGGCGATCATCCTGATGATCGCCGGCTGGATAAGCTCCATTGCGCTGCCGACTGCGAGCTCTGTGACGTCTTCGTAGTATTCTGCCAGCCCGTTGAGAGTCTCAACAAGGCTACCGCGGATCTCTCCCATGACAATTGCCTGCTCAAGGAGGGCCGGAAACCCATTCCGCTCGCTAAACGCCTCGCCAAGCCGCATGCCCTCAACCGCCATCTGGTTCGAGCGCGCGATGCGGTCCCGGATGACAGTGTTTCCCATGCCCTCCTGCGCGAGCTTCAGCGCCTCTATGGGCGAGACGCCCGCCCTGAGCAGCGTAGACATGTTGGTGGAGAAGGTGAACATGCTGCTTGCCGTGAGGATCTTCCCTACCACGGGCAAGCGCAGCAGGAAGCCGTCTCGGAGCCGCTTGCCGCGGTGCGTTCGTTGGGCTATCAGGCCGGCTGCCACCAGGGTAGCCGCCGCCGCGCCGGCCCGGAATGCGTACTGCTGGAGCCAGTCTGAGACGGCGATCATCACCCGCGTGGCCACCGGAAGCTGCCCGCCGAACTCGCGGAGGAGGTCCGTCAGTGTCGGCAGGGAGTAGGTGACGAGGACGGTTGCCGCCACCAGCGCCACGGCCAGGCTGATCGCCGGGTAGGTCAGCGCCTTGCGTACCCTGTCCGTCACAGCCTTGCGCCGCCTGAGGTTCTGCGTGAGCTGCTCAAGCGCGAAGGCGACTCCGCCGGTCGCCTCCCCCACGCGCAGCATCCGCAGGTAGAACTCGGGGAATACGGTTGTGTGGCGCGCAAAGGCCTCGTGAACGCGCGCGCCGCCCTCTATATCTGCAATTATCTCCGTCAGCGCCTGCTTCAGCCCCAGGTTGCGCGCCTGGTCGCGCTGGGCGGCCAGGCCGCGGCGGAGGGGAATGCCGGAGTTCAGGAGCGCGGCGAGCTGGCGGGTGAAGTCGATAATGTCCTGGGGGCGGGGGCTGAAAAGGCTGGGCGCAAGCCGCACCAGAGAGAAGCCGCCCGTGCTGACCGGCCGTAGCCGGTACGGGATGAGGTCGTCTTTTTCGAGAATAGCGTAGGCCTCGTCTTCTGACTCCGTCCGGAGGACTCCCCTCACCTTCCGACCCTGCCTTGTAAAGGCCTCGTACCTGATTTCCGTTGCTACACCTTCAGCTTGTAGAACGCGATAGCCGTCCCGCCCATCAGCTTGGCCCACTCTTCGTACGTACAGTCGCCGATCGCCTCAACAGCGGCGACGCGCGCCTTGTCGTAGTCGGAAGCCAGGAGCACCACGGGCCAGTCGCTGCCCCACATGAGCCTGTCGTAACCGAAGAGCTTGACCACGTGCTCAACGTACGGTCGCAGGTTCGCGGTCTTCCACTTCTTGTGATCGGCCTCGGTCACCATTCCGGAGATTTTGCAGTACACATTCGGCAGTGCGGCCACCTTCGCGATCTCCGACGCCCACGGCTCAAGTTCGCCCTTCGCGATCGGAGGTTTGGCGATGTGGTCCACGACCATCCGCAGGCCGGGCGCCTGGTCTGCGACCTTCTTGACGTGCTTCAGGTGCTGCGTGCGCACGAGGAGATCGTACGCCAGGCCGCGCTCAGCCACGGCCTTGAGGCCGCGGATGACCTCCGGCCTGGTGATCCACGCATCGTCCGTCTCATCGTGGACGGGGTGACGGATACCCACCAGCTTCGGGTACTTCTTCAGCTCGTCCAGCGTTTTGCCCACATCCGGCTTCGCAAGGTCTACCCACGTCACGACGCCGGCGACGAAGTCGTTCGCCTTCGCGATGTCCAGCATGTAGCGCGCCTCGTCGACCGACTTGTGAGCCTGCACGAGGACGGTCTTGCTGACAAGGTTGCCCTTGAGCACGTGCTCAAGGTCCTTAGGCGCGTAGGTGCGGCGCAAGACGCCGTCCGCAGGCATCCACGGATAGCTGAACTTCGCAATGTCCCAGAAGTGCTGGTGGCTGTCTACGACGGGAAATACATCCGGCTCACGGGACTGGGCGCACATCAGGGTCCTCCGTTAACTCTTCAAGTCGTATACCTGGCGCATTGATGCCCACCACTCGCCCGGCCCAGCCTCGGGTACCTTCTCCTGAAAGGTGCGCATCAGCGCGTCCCACTCCTGGGCGCGCTTGCTGTTCATGTACCTCTGGAAGTCACGTAAAGGCTCGAAAGAGTCCACCGCTTCCATATACATAAACAGCCTCCTGCCAAGGAGGTATATCTTCATACTTGTCACGCCCACGCTCTTCAACCCCGCCTCAACCTCCGGCCACACCGCGGCGTGGTAACGGACGTACTCATCTATAACAACGGGATCGTCCCGCAGGTTGAGGGTGAGGGCGTAGGACTTCATACCGTCTCCCCAGGCACCGGCGCGTGCTTTGGTATCAGGCCGGCTTCGATTAGCTCTCGCCAGAGCGTGCCGGGGATTGGGAAGTTCGCCATGTTGACGTTGTCTTCAAGCTCCGCTACCGACCGCGGGCCAGGAATCACCGCCGCAACGGCGGGGTGCGCCAAACAGAACTGCAGCGCGGCAGCCTTCATTGGCACCTGGTGGCGCTCGCACACCGCCTTGATCCTGCGCGCCTGCGCCACCACCTCCGGCGGCGCGGCCTCGTAATTGTACCGCACGGTCGTGGAGAGGTTGGACGCCAGGATGCCGCTGTTGTAAGGGCCGCCGATGATCACGCTGACGTTCCGCTCCCGGCACAGCGGCATGAGCTCGGCCAGTGCGGACTGGTCCAGGAGCGTGTAGCGACCCGCCAGGAGGAAGCAGTCGAAGTCCCCCTCCTTCGCGAAGCGGGCGAGCATCTGCCACTGGTTCATCCCGACGCCGATTGCCTTGACCACTCCCCTTGAGCGGAGGTCCGCCAGCGCCGGGTACGCCTCCTTTATCGCCTGCTCCCAGTGGTTATCGGGGTCGTGTATGAGGGCGATATCGATCCGGTCCAGCCGTAACCTTCTCAGGCTATCCTCTACGGACCTCAGAATGCCGTCCCTGCTGTAATCGAAGTAGACGTCGAACATCGGCGCGTTCTTGAAGAGCCCGGCGTTAGGCCGTGAGGACGGCCGAAGCAGCCTGCCGACCTTTGTCGAAAGCACATAGCTGTTTCTCGGGACCCCGGCGAGTGCGTCTCCAAAATACCCCTCGCTCTTGCCGTGCCCGTACAGAGGCGCAGTGTCCATGAAGTTGATGCCGAGCTCCAGCGCGCGCCGGATTGTCCGGAACGCCTGCGCCTGCGACACATCGTTGTAGAGGCCGCCCAGCGGCGCGCCGCCTATTCCCAGCGGGGTCACCTTAAGGCCGGTCTTGCCAATCTCGCGCATCTCCATCGGCTTCATGTGCTTACTGCACCTGCTCGTGGAAGTATGGGTCACGGGGAAGTGTAAGTTCGGGCTACCGCCCTGTCAACGCGGTCGCCGCGCCGTACCCCGGACGGCTTGCTGTGGTATGTTACAGCCACTCTGGTATAATTGGCGCAGAGCTACTCCTTTTACGTCAACGTCCGCATCCACTATTGCTGAAGCTGCCAGGCAACCCGCCGGCAGCAGCACTTAACGCCCAACACCGGGCCTTTCGATAATCGTAAACGTCCAACCGGCCATTCGTTCAGACTGAGACGGATTTCAACATGGACGGGGAATTCTCCACCGGCAAGCGAAATCTGAATCCGGGCATCCATACGTATATACCTGTAGAGGCGGGGCAGAATCGTGCCGCCCGCAAGCTTGGCAAGTCTGGCTCAATGAAGAAAGAGGACCTTGAAAAGCTTGCGGATGACGAGCTGCTGGACCTGATTATCCAGCGGCGCCGTGAGGCGCTGGAAGCCCTTTACGACAGGTTCGGGAACGCCGTCTTTTCCCTGGCCGTCCATATACTGCGGGACGTGGGCGCTGCCGAAGAGGTAACGCAGGACACGTTCTTCAACGTATGGAGACGGGCGCCGAGCTACGATTCGGCACGGGGCAAGGTGAGCGCGTGGCTGTTCTCCATCGGCCACCACCGCATCATCGACGAGCTTAGAAGGCGAAAGCGGCGTGACCAGAGCGAGGTCTCACAGGACGTGGAGGTCCTGCACCGGGCTGCGGACGATTCTTCAGACCCCGCACTCTATCTGGCGCTGCAGATGCAGCGCAGCCAGATCCACATGGCGCTCGCTGAGCTGCGGCCGGAGCAGCGCGAGGCTGTGATGCTGGCCTACTACGGCGGCCTCACGCACACGGAGATAGCCGCCCGGCTGCAACAGCCGCTGGGCACCGTGAAAACGCGCATGCGGCTGGCGCTGAAGCGATTGCGGGAACTCATGGGCAATGAAGCCCGGGAGATAGTTGAGGATGGACTGTAAAGAGGTAGAAGAAGGCCTGGCCTCGTATTTACTTGGGGCCATGGAATCTCTCGATAATTCAAAGATGAACTTCCATATAGACGGCTGCGCCGCCTGCAAGGCAATGGTGCGCCGCGAGTCCGAGCTCATAGTGGCCCTTTCCAAAGGGGCGCCCGAGATAAAGGCACCGGCCCGTATCAAGAGCCAGCTGATGGAGAAGATCGGCGCAGAGGCCGAGCCGTATAGCGAGCCCGAGCCTGCCGCAGGCATCCGCACGCGGATTGTGCACATAGGTCGGTGGACGGCCGCCCAGTCCGGCGCAATCGCCGCGGCCGTCGCAGTAGTATTCCTGGTCTATGGCGTCTACTGGTACAGCGGCCGCATGGACACGATTGACGATCTCAAAGCCGCGCTGGACGCGCAGATAACTTCGGCCGCCCTTGACGAGGCCGAGCTTCAGCAAAAGCTCAGGATCCAGCGGGACCTCACCGCGATGGTCGCCTCGCCGGACGTATCTATCGCCAAGCTCACCGGCACGTCCGTTGCCGCGAACTCCAGGGGCATCCTGGCCATCTCCGCAACCGGAACCTCCGCGATTATATCCGCCTCTAACCTTCCTCTCCTGCCTGCAGGCAGGATATACAGGATATGGCTGATGCGGGACGGCAATGAGTTCGAGGCAGGCAGCTTCTCGGTTGACGAGGCCGGGTTCGGCCAGGCCATCGTTGACCTCACCGACCCCCTGACCGCCTACTCCTCGATCAAGATCACGATCGAGCGGACCGAAGGGAGCCCGAGCGCCATCGGCGAGAGCGTCATGCGGGGCGACTTATAGAAAACCCGCGCTAAATACTGTTTGCAGACACTACCCCTCTTGACTGAGTTGTGATAGGGTATTCTCGGTGCGCAATACACTATCACTTCGGTTCATAACTGTTCGCGTTTACTAACTGTCACAGGAGGAATGCACCGCTTATGTTCAGAGCAAGGATCCTGATGGTACTTGCCCTCGTACTACTGCTCGCCGTACCTATGGGCACGGTATTTGCGCAGCAGGCGCCCGCCTTCGAGGGCACTGCCGTAGTTTCTGACGGCAACTCAAAGGGCGATTCGATCACAGTCAAACTGGCGAACGCCACAGCTCCCGCAGCAGGCAGGGAGTACGTCGCATGGCTTTCCGACGATGCCCAGACCGAGCGCGTTAGGCTCGGCGTTATCGACGTGAACGCCGCCCGCGAAGGCGCTCTGACGTTTGGCCCGGGCTCCACCGGCTACAACAACACTGCCCCCGTTAACCTGGCCAAGTACAACCGTATGTTCATCACGTCTGAGGCCGCTGGCTCCAAAGTGGCAACGCCCGCCGGGGCCATCGTATATCTCGACGTGATCCCAATAGCAGCGGCTGAGCATATCCGTCACCTGCTGATCGCCTGGCCCGCCGGCTCCAGCAAGGGCATCCTGACTAACCTCCGGGAGCAGCTCGCCCTGGCCAAACAGCATGCCGTTCTCTCGTCACAGGCGACGACAATGGCGAACATGCAGACGCATGCTAAACACGTCGTCAACATCATCGAGGGCACGACCGGTCCGAACTTCGCGGCGTCCTTCGGCAACCCCGGCGACGGCCAGGGCGTCCTCCTGCATGCCTCCGACCGGAAGCACGCGGGCTTCGCCGCCACTGCCGCCCCGAGCGAGACGGTGCTTGCACAGCACGCCGCGCTCGTTTCGACCGCCGGCAAGAACGCTGCGGACTACGCCACCCTGGCCCGCAATGAGGCGCTCAGGGCCATTAACGCCAAGAGCTTGGATATCGCCGGGTTCAGCCTTGCCTACGTAATCGGTGTGCTGGACAACGCCATCAACGGCATCGACTCCAACGCCGACGGCACGATCACCGCGCAGGAAGGCGGCGCCGTTACCGCCTACATAGAGGCTCAGCTCATGCAGACCTTCACCCTGCAGGCCGGCACGCAGCTGCCGCCTCCAGGCAACGTGGGCGACCCCGCCATCCCTGTGATGGCGCAGATCGCGCTCGCGCTCTCCGTCCTCCTGCTGGCCGGCGGCGCTGCCTCGATGGTAGCGGCCCGCCGCAAGGTACGGTCCTAGACCCGGACCCGCTGACACAGACGCATAAAGGCCCCGCCGGAACCCGGTGGGGCCTTTATCTTTTGCAGGGTATAATGCGTTGTAGAAGTTGAGGACCTTGCGTGGGCGACGGCAACGCCCTCGACAGAGTTTGCAAGGAGGGAGCGTGGCGCTTCCGAAGATAGTCCGTTGCGATATCTGCGGCGCGGTGATGGTGGGCGTGCACTGCAAGCTGAAATGCCCCAGGTGCGGCTACGCCCGGGACTGCTCCGACCCTTACAGGACTACCCCTGCCCCATGAGTACTCGCCGGCTTGCCAGGAAAATGCTTATTACCATCGCGGCGGCGCTCCTGCTCACGGCCTGCGGCCGTGGCGGCGAGGCGACTGCGACCGCAGTTGCCGCAACCCCGACGCCCATCAACCCCCAGGCGGCGCTGGAGCGCACCGGCGATGTGATGCAGGGAGTGAGCAGCTTTCGCTTCAGGCTCTACCACGACAACGGCTCGCTGGAGCTGATGCCCAACTTCTTCGTCGATACAGCGCAAGGGGATGTCGTGAACCCGGACAAGCTCTCGGTCTCGTTCGAGGGGAAGTACGGGACAGGATTCGCCATCAGGTCCAACGTGATAACGATCGGCGACTCCACCTACATGACAAACCCTATCAACGGATCATGGGAGCGGTCCGATACCCTGGTGAGCCCGCTGGGATTCTTCAAGCCCACTGAGGGCATCTCGGCAATGACGCGCCAGGTGAAGGACGCGACCCTGCTGGCGGACCGGACCGGCCAGGACGGCACGTTCGTACTCTCCGGCAACCTGCCGGCGGAGGCGCTCGCTCCCCTGCTCGGGCAGACCGCGGCCAGCGCGACGGTCCGGGCGGAGCTGACTGTCAGGGCAGCCACCGGCCACCTTGAGCGCGCAAAGATCTCCGGCGCGGTGACGCCTTCGGACAAGCCGGACGTCGTCCGCACAATCGTCCTGTCCGGCTTCAACGAGAGCATCCCGATCTCAGCCCCCACCTCGTCATGACCGGTCCGAACGCCTTCCCCTCCCCTCAGGGCGCGCCCGATGGGGCCGCCGCGCGGCGCAAAGTCTCCTCCTACATCGCCCTCATACCTGTCTGCCTGGGCGTATTCATCGCCGCTGACGACCAGACAGTCGTGGTCACAGTGCTTCCCCGGATGATGGTGGACCTGGGAGTTCAGGTTACCGAGCTCGACCACGCCTCATGGTCAATCACCGGCTACCTTCTGGGCTACCTGGCGGCGATGCCGCTGATTGGCCGGCTCTCGGACGCATGGGGCCACCGGCGGATGTTCATCCTCTCCATGCTCCTCTTCATGGCCGGGTCCGCGGCGGTGGCGCTGTCGGGCAGCCTGGACTGGCTGATCGCGATGCGCGTGGTGCAGGCTGTCGGCGCGGGCGCGCTGGTGCCGGTCTCCATCGCCATAGCAGGCGACCTTTTCCCATCCGGGCAGCGCGCAATCCCCTACGGCATCATAGGCGCCTCCGCGGAGGCTGGCGGCGTCATCGGCCCGCTGTGGGGCGGGCTCATAATCGACCGGCTGGACTGGCAATGGGTCTTCTGGATCAACCTGCCGCTCGCTGCGCTGACCCTCGCTCTCCTGGTTATGCTCCTGGCGCCGAGCCCCCACCGGGAAGCACGAATCGACTTCCTAGGCGGCGCGCTGCTGACGGTAAGCCTCTCGGCGCTCACGCTCGCCCTTTCCCTGATACCGGATGTGGACGCGTGGATGGTCGGGCTGTTTGCTGTCTCCGCCGCTTCCCTGGCCGCCTTCATCGCAAGGCAGCGGGGCTTCCCTGAGCCCCTGTTACCGTTATCGCTCTTCGCAACGCGGGCCTTCAGCGCGTCGAACGCCGTCCACATGCTCGTGGGCGCCGCGCTGATCATCGGCATGGTGACGGTGCCGCTCATGGCGAATACCGTGATGGCGCTGACGCCGCTTGAGGGGGGGTTGTGGCTGATGAGGATGACCGCCGCAATTGCAGTCGGAGGGGTCCTGGGCGGGCTCGCGGGCCGTTGGCTGGACTGGCGTCTGCCTGCTGTGACGGGGCTGGTGCTTTCTGCCGCGGGCTACTACCTGATGAGCGGTTGGGACACAACGATCGCCGACCCGCAGCTCACAGCGCACCTGGCGTTAGCGGGCCTTGGCTTTGGGCTTCTCATCGCGCCCATAGCCCTCGCGGCTACAGAAACGGTAGGTGAAGACCGGCGCGGCGTGGCCTCCGCCACCGTTACCTCCATGCGCATCGTGGGCATGACGCTGGGCCTTGCCGCTCTGGCCGCGTGGGGCTCCGACCGCTTCTTCAACCTCACCGGCAGCCTGCGCCTGCCCCTCGCCATCCCCGGCGAAACGCCGGCGGAGACGCTCCAGCGCCAAATGGAGTTCGATGCGCAGCTCAAGGCCGCCGGCGTGAGCCTCTTTCAGGACTTCTTCTTAATCGCCATGGCGCTCTGCCTGCTGGCCGTCATCCCTGCGCTGTGGATGAGCACAGCTAACGCCCGGCGGGCCGGACGTCGCTCCAGTTAGCAAGCTCTTCTATAATCCGGGGGCTGCCGCTGTAGATAATCACGCTGTGGTTGTTTGCCTCGGCATTTAGCCTGTCCGTCACCCCGATCTCCGCGCGCGACCTGTCCCGTGCATTCACCCACGCCTCAGCGGCAATGAAGTTTCTGCCGGACAGCACTGCATTGTTGGAAAGGTCTATCTCGGCAGACTCCGCATCCCCGAATAGTGAAAGGCGCGACCTGCTTGACACGTCGGCGGTCAACATGCCGGTGCTGATGGCTATGTCCCCAAGAGAGTTGTTATCGATCTCAATGGAGAATGAGGGAACATAGCTCAGGTCGTCCGCGATGACCTGGGAGCCGTGCCTCGCAGAGATTGAGACGAGGCCGGCCGGCACGGTCAGCCGCAATCTTGCCCGGTTGGTGTCCAGGTCCGACGTCCAGAAGAAGCTGAACTCATCGCGGTCGTCCGGCCTGCGCTCTATCACCAGCACTCCACCAACGACGCGGGCGCTGAGAATCTCCACATCCCTCCGGCGCCCGGTCGCGGTAAGAGAGACCACCTCCGACTCGACGATGTCCACGGAGAGGTTGTCCTCAATATCGACCCTGTCGAACTCGCCCGTAATTTCGATTGGCACAGTAACCGTCCGATAGTCGGGCGACTCATCTATGATGTTCCTGTAGCTGTCCGCCGCCCTTGCTGATCCGAAGCCCGTGACGGTAATGGCCACGAGCCACACGCCCAGGACCCCAAGCCCAACGGGGGCGGAGATCACGCTCTTCTTTTGCAGCAGCGAGATGCCGCCGAACAGGACGAAGAGTGCCGGAACGGCTATCGCCAGCGCTCCGCCGAATACGAACAGGGTCATTTGGCACGCGTTCGGCAAGAGCGTCTCTATAGGGATGTCGTCGATAACACCTCCACTGCCCAGGAAGATGTACCCGACGATCATCATAATAAGGATAAGCGCCATCACCGAGACGACCGTCAGCAACGCGCCCAGGAGTATGCGCGCCACGGGACCCAGGACAATCAGGACGGCGCCAGCGAAGCGGAACGGCAGGGTTATTACCTTCCGCAGGGTGCTCTGGTTCCTGACCTCGTCTATTCGTTCCTTTACCGATGCGCTCAACGTACTGAGAGTCACCGGCTTGCCGGCCATTTCGAGCCTCTGGCCGCCGGTCTTTGCGACCGGCATCAGGACCCACATGACGATGTAAAGCGGGATGCCAATGCCCCACGCGAAGGTCAGCAGCACGAAAACAAGGCGCACCCAAATCGGATCGATGCCTATATACGCGGCCAGGCCGGAGCTCACGCCCGTCAGCATAGCGTCGTCAGGGTTGCGGTAGAGCTTCTTCACGCCCCCCTGCGGCGCGCTCGCGGTGTGCTCCGCACGCTGCTGCCGGTCACGGGCATGGTTCTCCTCGTCGTCGAATTCCTCGGCTTTGCCCATCGCAGCAATCACGCGCTCGACAGTGGAGAGAGTGATGATGTTTTCCTTGCTCTCCAGGAGCTGCTCCGCAATCCGGCTCTCAATGTCGGCGACTATCTCGTCCTTGCCCTCGGTGCGCCCGAAATGTCTCTTGACGGACGAGAGGTATATGTCCAACGCGGCATACGCATCTTCCTCTATTATGAAGAGCGTTTGGGCCAGGCTAATTTGAAGTGCTTTTTTTCACGGTTGATTGACTCCGAAAGTGCTGCCATGGATTCGACCAGAGACTGCCAGGTTGCTTTTAGCTGCTCGAGCTTCTCCTCGCCCCTGCCGGTGAGCCTGAAGTATTTGCGCGGAGGGCCCGCGCGCGACTCCTCCCAGTCGTATTCGAGTAAGCCATCGGCCTTCAGACGGCTCAGGAGCGGGTAAAGGGTGCCTTCCACGACTATCAGGTCCGCCTTCTTCAGCTCGCTCAAGATGTCCGACGAGTACGCCCTGCCGCGAGAGATGATCAGGAGCGTGCAGAATTCGAGCATGCCCCTGCGCATTTGGGATTTTGCTTCTTCGAACTCGGTGCCGTTTCTCATAGTGGGTACAGTATACACAACAGTACTATGTTTGTTCAGGTACCTTGTTCGTAGTCAGTAGTTGGTTGTCGGTAGTCGGCCAGGACATGGGACGCGGCCCGATGTACCGGGCTGGAAGGGTGAAAATGTCCGGTTTTGGCTTTTTTCGGGCGGGCGGACATTTCAGGACATTTGAGTACATCTCGATAAGCCTCACCCGGGAAAATAGAGAGACCGACCCTTGTGGAGGTCGGTCCCATTGCAGTTATTATAGCACTGGTGTGCGCTTTTATCAGTGGAGGGGGCGGAAACACAAACCGGGATCGAAATCGCAACTGGGGCGCGCGCCCGACGAGATTGTTGCCAGCGTGGGGAGGGCTGACTACAATGGGGCGCGTAGAAGCCGGACGGCGGTCCGCTGAAAAGTTTACCTGATTGGAATTCTACCTATGAACCGACCTGTTGAACGCCTTGACCTGCGCTCCCATGACATTGCGGAGGACAAACGCGAAGAGATGTTAAGGCTCTTTCCGGAGGCCCGCACTGAGGGCGGCAAGATCGACTTCGAACGTCTCAAGCTGGCGCTTGGGAATACGGTCGATGCGGGCAGGGAGCGGTACGGCATGAATTGGCCGGGCAAGGGGGACTGCTTCAAGACGATACAGGCGCCGAGCCTTGGGACTTTGCTGCCCTGTCCAAGCGAGAGCATCAACTCTGATACAACGGAGAACCTGATCATAGAGGGCGATAACCTAGAGGTGTTAAAGCTCTTACAGAAGTCCTACATGGGCAAGGTCAAGATGATATACATCGACCCGCCTTATAACACAGGCAATGACTTCATCTACCCGGACAACTACGCTGAGAGCCTTGCCACCTATCTGGAATACACCGGCCAGGTTGACGCGGAAGGCCGCAAGTTTGGCACCAACACCGACACCGACGGTCGGTTCCACTCAAAGTGGCTGAACATGATGTACCCACGGCTATATCTGGCAAGGAATCTCCTACGGGACGACGGGGTAGTGTTCATAAGCATAGACGAGAAGGAGCTTTCGAACCTTAAGAGCATCATGAATGAGATTTTTGGCGAAGAGTCTTTTGTAACAGTTATCACGCTACTGTGTAATCCAAAAGGTCGTTCTCAGGATAAGTACTTCGCGACTAACCATGAGTATGTTGCCGTATATAGCAAGGCACCAATGCCAAAAGGCTCCTTCTCATTGGCAAAAGATGAAGATCAGATTAGCCAGGAATACACGGAAGAGGATGACCTCGGTAAGTTCAGGTTACTGGAGTTACGGAATACGCACAGGGAATTTGGAAAGCACAACAGGAAGAACCTCTACTATCCGTTGTACGTCAATACTGAAAATGGGGAGGTCTCGATTGAAGCGGAGGAAGGTTACCTCAAGATTTTTCCTATTTGGGATGACGGCTTCGAAGGATGTTGGGGATGGGAACGCCCCAGGGCATCCCGAGACGTAGCTTATCTAACTGCTCGTAATGTGAAAGATCGATGGAAAATATACCGAAAAAGCTACGCGATGGGCGCAGAGAAGATGCTCAAGACTATTTTTTTGAAAAGGACTTCTTTACCGAGCGGGGACAAAAAGCCTTTAGCGAACTGTTCGTCACGAAGACCAAAATATTCCAATCGCCCAAATCGCCTGGCCTTATTTCCAAACTGGTTGAGATAACTCTTTCAACCGATGACGTTTTTATGGATTTCTTTGCCGGCTCAGGCACTTCTGGTCAAGCGGTTCTTGAACTCAACAGTAAGGACGGCGGAAAACGTAAATTCATTCTCGTTCAGCTCCCCGAATCTACTGGCCGTGAGGACTATCGGACTATTTCTGATATCACGAAAGCGCGTGTTGGGAAGGTCATTACCAAACTCAACCAAGATAGCGCGGAATCCAACGGGGGCAACAAGGAAGATCGTGGGTTCCGTGTGTTCAAATTAGCAGAATCAAACTTCAAGCCGTGGGCCGCTACGGTGCCGCCAGATGCCGACGCTCTGACCGCTCAGTTGGAAATGCATGTGGAGCATTTGAGGATCGGTCGGACTGATCAAGACATCCTCTATGAGATTCTTCTGAAAAGTGGATTCCCGCTCACTGTTTCCCTTCAGACCATTCAGATTGCCGGGAAGACCGCATACTCCATTCCTAATGGAGCGCTCTTCATTTGCCTAGAACGCCATTTGACGTTGGAATCAATTCGGGCGATGGCGGAGCGCAGGCCAGCCCGTGTTGTATGCCTCGACGAAGGCTTCGCAGGAAACGACCAGCTCAAGGCTAACGCCGTCCACATATTCAGGGGCAGCGGCGTCGTCAGCTTCAAGACCGTATAGAGACTGAAAATGAAGCTCCAGTTCGACGCCAACCAGCAGTTCCAACTTGACGCAGTCGCTGCAGTGACGGACCTCTTTGAAGGTCAGCCGCAGGGCGCGCCCGATTACTCGGTCATAGACATGGGCAAGTGGGGCGATATGTTTGAGGGCCAAGACAGGACGGAGCTCGGCGTCGGTAACCGGCTCCTGCTTGCGCAAGAGAAGCTGGTCACAAACACCCGCAACGTGCAGCTGCGAAACGACATCGAAGTTCAGAACGAAGCCGCCCCGCTGTCCGGTTGGGACATCTACGACGCGCCTGCGGGCCAAGAACGCACTTGTCCTCACTTCTCCGTGGAGATGGAAACAGGGACCGGCAAGGCCTATTGCTACTTGCGCACCATCTTCGAGTTGTCACGCCAGTATGGCTTGCGGAAGTTCATAATCGTCGTACCGAGTGTTGCTGTTCGTGAAGGCGTGCTCAAAAACATTGAGGTCACGCGAGACCACTTCTCCGCACACTTTAACAAGCCTGCGTTCGAACCCTTTGTCTACGATGCCCGTAAAGTCAACAGGCTCCGGCAGTTTGCCACGAGCACGGTGCTGCAAATTTGCGTCATCAACATCCAGGCGTTCAACAAGAGGGATATGGCGGTGATCTACAAAGAGAGCGACAAACTCTCCGGCCGCCAACCGATCGAGTTCGTGCAGGCCGCCCGCCCCATCGTAATAATAGACGAGCCGCAAAGCGTCGAAGGAGGGGAGGATGGCGCCGGCATTGAGGCCCTGAAGCAACTCAATCCGCTGTGCACCCTCCGATATTCCGCAACTCATAGAAATCCGCATAACCTCGTTTACCGTCTCGATCCCGTCCGGGCCTTTGAATTGAAGCTGGTAAAGCAAATTGTAGTCGCCAGCGCCACCGCTCAGGGTGCGGCAAACGACCCGTTCGTCCGGGTGGAGCAAATTGAGTACAAAACCGGAATCAAGGCGAAACTGCGCATTCACGTCCAGGACAATGAAGGCCCAAAAGAGAAGAAGGTGACCGTCAAGCAGGGCGCGGACCTTTTTGCGGTATCTAACGAACGCGCTATCTATGCCCAGGGCTTCTCCGTGGCGGAGATAAACGCCGAGCCGGGAAATGAGTACATACGCTTTGACAACGGACGGACCCTGCGCCTGGGCGAAGAGACCGGCGGCATGCGGGACGACGTGTGGCAGGCCCAGATCAAGCATACCGTCAAGCGCCACCTTGAAAAGGAGTTGCAGGTAAGGGACCGCGGGATCAAAGTCCTCAGTTTGTTCTTCATAGACCGAGTCGCGAACTATAGGGACTATCACGAGTCCGGCTACGTGGTGAAGGGCAAGTTCGCGACGGCGTTCGAGGCAGAGCTGGCGGCGCTCGCGCAAGACGAACGATATCGCTCGCTCGCGTGGCTGAAAGAGCCGGTGGACAAACTCCACAACGGCTACTTTGCCCAGGACAAAAAGGGCATCCTGAAGGATACGCGCGGCGACACACAGGCGGATGACGAAGTCTACAACCTCATTATGAAGCAAAAGGAGAGGCTGCTCTCGCTCGAAGAGCCGCTCCGATTCCTATTCAGCCACTCCGCGCTGCGCGAGGGATGGGACAATCCCAACGTCTTCCAGATATGCACGCTCAACGAGACGCGTAGCGCCATGAAGAAGCGGCAGGAGATAGGGCGAGGCCTGCGCTTGCCAGTAGATCAGAATGGGCTGAGGGTCTTTGACGAGTCTGTGAACAAGCTATATGTGATGGCAAACGAAAGCTATGAGGACTTCGCACGGGCGTTGCAGAAGGAGTACGAAGACGACTGCGGCGTCACGTTCGGGCGGATCCCAATTGCAGCGATAGCGAGGCTGACAAGGGTCATCAACGGCAAAGAGCAAGCCATCGGCCGTAGCGCTGCCGAAGAGAACAAGGCAGACCTAGTCAAACAGAAGCTATTGGAT
The DNA here is from genome assembly GCA_016872355.1 of SAR202 cluster bacterium. Taxonomy (NCBI): domain Bacteria; kingdom Bacillati; phylum Chloroflexota; class Dehalococcoidia; species SAR202 cluster bacterium. Next base: position 18,480 of record VGZY01000027.1, read on the forward strand.
ACGGAAGGCCGCATTCAGCCCTCTTTTGACCCTACCGGCAAGGACTTCAAACTGGTACTGCGTGCAGCCCACAGGGACCTTTCCGCGGCGGTTATCGATCTTCTTGCCTCTTACCAGATTGAGCGGCACATCCGCAAAGAGAAGGATGAAGGGGTTAACCGGCTCAAGAAACAGGTAACCGACCAGAGCCCCGAATTCAAGGCCTTGTGGGACCGCATCAAGCCCCGGACCACTTATCGAGTCGAGTTTGAGACTGACAAGCTGGTCGAGCAGGCCATGGAAGCCGTTAAGAAGATGGAATACATCGCCAAGCCGAAGGTCCTTGTCGCAGCCGGAACGATCAAAGTGCAATACGGAGGGGTGGTTGCCGCCGCAACGAGCGTCGCGGAAGAGAAGGCAGAGTACGGCAACCGACTGATCCCGGACATTCTGGCGTAACTGCAAAACGAGACGGAGCTCACTCGGTCAACCCTGGTGCGAATTCTGAAGAGCTCCGGAAGGCTTACGGAATTCTTCAACAACCCTCAGCTATTCATGGATAGGGTGGCGGGTATTCTAAAGGCCACGCTCCATAGCCTGCTGGTGGATGGCATCAAGTACGAGAAGGTGGGGCCGAATGACTCTGACTCCGAATGGGAAATGCGATTATTCAAGAACGAAGAGCTGATAAATTATCTGAACGCCGTCAAGGTCAAGAACTCCGTTTATGAGTATGTCGTTTATGAATCCGAAGTGGAGCGCGAGTTTGCCAGGACCCTGGATGGACGGGAAGACATCAAACTCTTCATGAAGTTGCCGTCGTGGTTCCTGATAGGCACTCCCGTTGGGACATACAATCCTGACTGGGCGATCTTGAAGAATGACGGGCAAGCACTTTACTTGGTGCGAGAGACAAAGGCAACACACGACTTCCTCAAATTACGCAATACCGAAGCTGACAAGGTGCGTTGCGGCCAAAAGCATTTCGAAGTTCTCGGCGTGCCATTCGCCGTAGCTGTCTCGGCGAACGAAGTCTAAGTCCGAGGGGCGGGGAAGTCTCGACTGGGGCTGATGGCTTTGGGCGAAGGTGGAGCGGGTTGTTGACGGCAGTCAGATAAAACAGTTGAGGGGGAAAAGAGAAGGCGGACGGCAAAAGGCACACTTTCGCCGCGCCGGAAAGATGAGAGCGGCGTCCAATGACTCCTCACAACCGCCATATAGACCCCATCCCTCTTACGAGCACCCTTCAGTTCATTGTTCGCCTTCTCGAGCCGCTGCTATAATTGGGAACCTATGACCACCTCTTACAAGTACCGCCGCGTCGTCATAAAGGCAGGGACCGCGCTGCTGACCTATGGCGGATCGCGGCCGAACCTCAAAATGATGGCCACGCTCGTGGACCAGATCGCCCAGCTCCGCGCGGCGGGCGTTGAGACGCTGCTCGTAACATCCGGGGCAGTCGCCGCCGGGCGGCATGTGCTCGGAGTGCAGAAGGGCGCCAAGAACGTCCCCTTCAGGCAGGTGCTTGCCGCCATCGGCCAGGGGCGCCTCATGAACGCCTACAACGAGCTCTTCGACTGGCACGAGATCCCCATTGCACAGGCGCTCCTGACCCGGAATGACCTGGGCATCGTCCGCCAACGGCAGCGCAAGCGGTACCTGAACGTGCGCAACACTCTGCTCACTCTCCTAGAGCTCAAGGTCATCCCGATAATCAACGAGAACGACGTTGTCGCGGTGGATGAGCTGGCGGGAGAGGGCTTCGGCGATAACGACAACCTCTCTGCGATGGTTGCCAACGTCATAGACGCCGACCTGCTTGTAATGCTGGGCGTGGTGAAGGGCCTGTTCACGGCCGACCCGAACGTGGACCCCGAAGCCAGGATGCTAGAAGTCGTGGACGAGATGGATGAAAAGATCATCGCCATGGGCGGCGCGCCCCGCGACAACAAGGGGCGCGGCGGCATGGCCACCAAGCTGGAGGCGGCGCGGCTGGCGACCGCTTCGGGCATCGATACCGTGATCGCCAGCGGCGTTGAGCCAAACGTGCTCACACGGCTGGCAGGGGGAGAGCGCATCGGCACCCTGTTCCCGGCCACCAGCACGAAGATGGAAAGCCGGAAGCGCTGGATGCTCAGCAGTCTCACCACGGAGTGCGATGTGGTTGTGGACGAGGGCGCTGCCGCGGCCATCCACGAACGCCACCGCAGCCTGCTGCCCGCGGGCGTGCAGGAGGTATGCGGCACTTTCGACCGGGGTGACGTCATCGCGATAGTCGATTCAAGCCGTCGGCGCATCGCCGCCGGTATCACGAACTACGACTCCGCCGACGTGGACAAGATCAAGGGGTGCCGCTCCGACCGCATCGAGGAGATGATAGGTAACCACTACGGCGAAGAAATAGTCCACCGCAACAACATGGTACTCGTGTAGTCGAGGCGCCCATGCAAACGGCCATCGAAAACCTAAACGCCATGGGCGCGAGCGCGCGCCACTCTGGCCGCTTGCTCGCGCGCGTGCCCTCTGCCGTCAAGGACGCCGCCCTCCTGCGCATCGCGGACAGCCTGGCCTCCCGCCGGGACGAAGTCCTCTCCGCGAACGAGAAGGACATCGCAAACGGGAAACGGGACGGCCTATCAGCCGCCGTCCTCGGACGCCTGGTCCTGGACGCGAAAAAGCTGGAGGCAATGGCGCGTGACGTTCGCAGCGTCGCAGCCCTCCCCGACCCTACAGCCGAGACCTTCGACTCCCGCGTCCTCTCCAACGGCCTGAAGGTGGCCAAGAGGCGCGTCCCACTGGGCGTTCTCGGCGTCATCTACGAGAGCCGGCCCAACGTCACGATAGACATCTCCGCGCTGTGCCTGAAGTCCGGCAACGCGGTCATCCTCCGCGGCGGCAAAGAGGCTATCCACTCCAACACCGCCCTTGCGCGGATCGTCAAGGAGTCCATGACGGCTTCGGGCGTCCCGGCGGACGCCGTGCAGTTCATCGAGTCCACGGACCGCGCCCTGGTGGGCCATCTGCTGGAGATGAGCGAGTACATAGACCTCATCATCCCGCGCGGCGGTGCGGACCTGGTGCGCCGGGTGGCCGCAGAGGCCAAAATGCCGGCCATCACCGGCGGCGTGGGCGTGTGCCACATATACGTGGACCGCGTCGCCGATATCGAAAAGGCGGTCCGGATCGCCTTCACCGCAAAGACCTCCGCGCCCTACGCCTGCAACGCTGTGGACACCCTCCTGGTCCATGCCGCCATCGCCCCGGCGTTCCTGCCGAAGATCGCGGCTGAGATGTCCAGGGGCGGCGTGACGCTGCACTGCGACAGGCGCGCACTCACCGTGCTGGGCGCGTCCGCAGCCCGGAACGCGAAGGTTGCCCCGGCCACCGACGCGGACTGGGGCCAGGAGTTCCTCGCCCTTACGGCGTCCGTGAAGATCGTGGACTCCATCGACGAGGCGATCGCGCACATCGACAAATTCGGCTCCGGACACACGGAGGCGATAGTAACTGAGGATTACACCTCCGCCAACCGCTTCCTGGATGAGGTGGACTCCGGCGTCGTCGTCGTGAACGCAAGCACGCGCTTCAACGACGGCGCACAGCTGGGCCTCGGCGCGGAGGTAGCGATCAGCACAAACAAGATGCACGCCCGGGGACCCATGGGTCTCAAGGAGCTTACCTCCTACAAGTGGACCGTCCTCGGCTCTGGCCAGTCCCGATAGCTCCCGTTCTCCCAACCCACCAGGTGCACAACTAATGTCAAACTTCTACTTCGAGCGCGAATGCCGGACCCCGTATTCCGAGTGCTACACGGTCCTGCGGGACGAGGAGGCCGTCGGACGGGTGGACATCCACTTCGCGGACAGCGTGGTCCACGCCACGCTCAACGTGGCGGACACGATGACGACAGAGGATATCAAGGACCTGATCGATACAATAGATGAAGAGCTGGTAGACTCCGTGGGCATCACGCGGCAAGAGGTGATCGTCCACGTGCACCAGGGCAAGGACCTTGGCATATTCAGCACCCGCAACTTCGAGGGCAACGGCGGCCACCAGCGCATGGGGTGAGTCGGCGGCATCGCAGGCGTCGTTGGTGATAGGATATAGAGAGGCGCGGCGGCGGAAAAAGGTCACGAGGTGACCCATGCTCAACCCAAATGTGAAGTTCACAGTCCAGGACTACATGAACCTCCCGGAGTCGGAGGACAAGCGCTACGAGCTAATTGAGGGAGAGCTATACATGGTGCCGGCGCCGAAGTTTGCCCACCAGATAATCTCAAAGAAGCTATTCCGTGTTATCGATGAATTCGTGGAGCGAGGCAAACTGGGTGTCGTGGCGTATGCCCCTGTTGACGTGGTCCTCTCGGTTGAGGATGTGATGCAGCCGGACATCATATATGTCTCCTCGGACCGCGAAAGCATAATCACCGAGGACAACGTACAGGGCGCGCCGGATCTTGTTATTGAAATACTCTCCCCCGGCACGGCCGGGAGAGACCGGACGATAAAGCGCGGAAAGTACGCTCGTTTCGGCGTGCGGGAGTACTGGATCGTGGACCCCCAGAAGCGCACGCTGGAAGTTACCACTGCGGGCAAGAAGGGGTTAGAAACGGTGCGTATCTACCCCGAAGGGACGAAAGCGGAGTCGCCGCTGCTCCCGGGGCTCGAAGTGGACTTGTCTGCGGTCTTCCCTTAGGCCGGCGCTGCGCCCTCCGGCGCGTCGCCCTGCTCTCCATCCGCCGCGTGCCCGTCGCCGCGACCCTCCGGCTCCGCGGCCATCACGGCCAGCTTCTTCTCCAGCGACGCCCCGAACACCTTCACCTGCCACCGCCTCACTTCCGGCGCCGCCAACTCCGCCTGCAGCGTGTCCGGCTCGTGCGCCAGCCTCTCAAGACTGACAGCCGGCCAGACCAGAGCAGGGTCCATCTTGAATGCCTTGCTGTGATCGGTGCGCCACCCCTTCAGCGCGCGGAGGCGGTCCTCGATAATATCCCGCTCAGCCGAGGTCACCCGAGGCCAGCGCGGGCGGGTGGGCGCCGGTCGGCGGAACACCGGCCCGTTCACCCCGGCCTGCAGCGCCTTTACAAGGCCGTTGGCCTGTGGGTGGTGAGCGTATCGCCCGAGGCCCAGCACCTTGGCAAGGTCCGCCGCGGGGTCCATCGCAAGCTCGATGAGCGCCGAGTCCGGTATCACGCGGAAATACGCCCGGTCCATTCGCCGCGCCTCACGCTCGCGGAACTCCACCAGCGACTTCAGTACCGCAAGCTGCCGGCCGTCCATGCCCAGGGCACCCTTCATGTTAAGGAAGTCCGTCTCGGGGTCGGGCCGCGTGTACCGCACCCTGGTCATCCGCACGAACTCCTCCTCCGCCCACTCCAGCCTCTGTAGCTCTGCCAGCTTGCGTCCCAACGCTTCGCGAAGGTCTATCAGGTGGCGAACATCCGAGGCAGCGTACTCGAGGCTCTCCTGGTTGAGGGGCCGTAACGTCCAGTCCGACCGTTGCAGCTTCTTCTCCTTCGGCACGCTCACCTGCAGGTGCTCCTCAAGGATAGAACCGAGGCCAAGCCGCTCGGAGCCTGTGAATGCCGCAGCGATGCCCGTATCGAAGAGATTGGCCACCCGGAAGCCCCACTCGCGGTCCAGGCTCCGAATGTCATAGTCCGCGGAGTGGAATACCTTCTCAACGGACGCGTCCGCGAGCACCGCGCCCAGCGGCGCCATTGCGGCGACGGTCAGCGGGTCTACGATGTAGATGCCGTCAGGGACCGCGATCTGGAGGAGGCAGATTCGCTCCGGATAGCGGTGGAAGCCGTTGGACTCCAGGTCGATAGCGACCGTTCGGCTGCGGGCGATGTGCTCAAGTGCAGAAGAAAGTTGGGACTCGGTTGTGACTATCTCGGCGGGGGTCGTCGGGGCCTGGGTCATTTTACTCCGGTAAAGGGCCGGATTTGCCAGCGGCCCTTACTTAAAGGATATACCAAAAAACGACTACTCTGCGAGGTTTAGGAAGGCCTATCCCTCCTGCGGCCCCAGGTCCGGATCGCCGCCCAGCCGGTAGTAGTTTCGCCCCATCAGGTACCTCACTTCCACCTCGACGTCCCGCAGCGCGGGCGCCGGCGTCACATCAGGGTCGCGACCTTCCAGCACCGCTTCGAACACGTTACGCCCCTGGACTGGCCAATGCTCCCTGTCCAGATGGAATACGTACCAGTAGCCCTGAACGCGGTACCGGGGGGCCTTGCCGTAGAAGGAGTTCACTGTGCGGCGCAGCGAGTCCGGCAGCTCGGCGCCGTTCAGGCTGACCCGGTACGCATCGCGCTCCGTGGAGTTCACCACCCTGCACCGCAGTACGACTTCGTGCACCCTGCCCATCGTGTCCCACCGGGAAAGGTCGTCGCTGATCATGAATTCGACTGATTCCGGGGCGCCCTGGACGAGCTCTCGTGGGAGCTGCATCGTTATGCCGGGCTCCGGCTCGGGCTCGGGGAAGCGGCCCATCGCGGTCGGCACGAAGTACAGCTTGTCCTTCGGCGCCATCACGTCCGGGTGCGGTATCTCCCTCAGCTTCTCGTACACCCTGGCGTCGTACGGCCATAGCCCGTGCCAGTAGGCCACATACAGCCCGTCCACGCCCTGCGCCCAGTAGTTCGTCGCGGCAGCCCGGATCGCCGAAATCGGCCCGTGGTGGACGCGATCGGAGTCGATGATGCTCTGGATGGTCGCGTGCACCCGGGTACCCGTGCCCTTCGCCGCCTCCACGAGCGGCCCATAGTCGGTCATCTGGTCGCACAGCTCCGGCCCCTGATAGGTGTTACCGATTAACACGTCAACAATCCCCTCCCTCGCCCAGCCGGCCGGGTCCAGCCCGATGGACAGGCAGCCTTCGACGCTGGCCGGCACGCGCACCGCCAGCTCTCGATCCGCGCCGCTTTGCTTCACGGCGTCATGCACGCGCCTTACCCAGGCGGTCATGACCTCAGTGCCGCGCTCCACATCGCCGGGGTGGAAATAGCACGGCACGTAGTTCAGATGAAGCTCAAAGCCGTCCACGGGGTAATTGTTCAGTACCTCCTCTATGAGGGAGAAGCGCTCCTCCCTCGCCTCCTCATGCATGAAGTCCAGCCCGGTGTACCGCCTGTCGTTTGGGTCCACGCCTCCCTTCGCGCGTATCTCGAAGTGCTTGTTGTCGAAACGGAAGTCTCAGCAGCGGGTATCCACCCCGCGCTTGCCGGTCGGGCACTGCACGAGCAGCGTCGGGTACAACAACAGCCCTTTCGCGTGCGCCCTGTCCGCGACAACCCGAAGAGGGTCGTTCCCCGTGTCGATCAGCCGCCTAACGTTCTTGGCGGCCCGGTGGAACAGGATGTGCGGCCACTTTTCCACATTGTGTCCCCACAGTTCCCCCACTTTCGTGTCGTGCATCACCGTGCGCCCATCCCCCAGGCAGAACATCAGCGCATCCACCGGCGTGCCCGCCAGCTCGTCCACCGCCGACTCCAGCTCCTCGCGCGGCATGGGGGTTCGTACTGGTAGACAAGGTTGTGGCGGCCGTCGTTGTAGAACATCATGCGGGGTTTCGACGTACGTAGTTTTTGCGCGCTCATCCCGGGCCCCCTGTCTGTGCGTAGGTAAAAAACCATTTCGAAAGTAGGTGCGCTTTAGGTGAATAAGTTGGTGAAATGGTCAATGGACAACATCGTAATACGGCCTAATAATCTACCTCTATTACGTCTCTACGCGCAATGCAACCGTTATCGTTTCCGTTATTCGGAGGCGCTTGAGGGAGGCAAGCTGCCGAAAAGCAGCAACGCAAACGGGGCTGCAGCATTCTTATCTTTCACGGGGGTGGGGAATGGAACTTCATGCGCGGGCCCGCAGGGGATTTCCTTTCATGGCCTATTTCTTCGTAGCCTTTGCCATAGGCATCTCCAGTCTTCAACAGTCCGGCAATAGCGCCGATCTACCCGCTGCGGAAATCCAGGTCGCGGCCACGGCGATCGTGAGGTCTGACCAGGGGCTGCTCGTGAGTCTTGTACGTACCCCGGCCGCCCAGATCACCGATAGCATGGCGCCGCTCGACCTCGTCCGGACCACCGTCTCGACCGTGCAGGGCACCGTCCAACCTTACGCGAACGCCGGCGACGGCCGGGAGGGAGAGATTATCCCGGCACGATTGGCCGACAGCGACGACGCGAGCCGCGCCCTGTGTATTGTGCCGAATATGGCCGACATGTGGTACGCCGCGCTCGCACGGGGCGCGGTCCACAACCTCAATGGCCCTTTCACCGCGTGGACATTCGCGGAGATAGGGCGGGCCGGCGACGCCGGCGCGGACCAGTGACAGGATGGCCCCGACACCGTGTCGGGGCCATCCTGCTTTGCCTCGTTGACTGCCGATACCCGAGCTAGTATTCTGCCCGTTGACCCTATCCCACGCCGGAGACCATCCATGCCCGAGACCCTCAAGGTAACCCAGATCGGCATCGCGCACACCCACGCCAACAACGCCCTTGCCGCCGCGTCGCGGCCCGTGACGAAGCAGCTCAACATGGAAATGGCAGGCATATACGAGCCGGACCCCGACATGTGGGAGGCCCGGCACAAGCGGCCGGAGTACGCAGACATCCCGAAGTTCGACTCCGTGGACCAGATTCTGAACGACCCCTCGATCAAGGCCGTATTCATCCAGACCTGGCCGTGGGAGTGCCTGTATTGGGCGCGGCTCGCGCTGCAGGCGGGCAAGCACATCCACCTGGACAAGCCTCCGGGCCTGTCTTTGCCGATGCTCAAGGAGCTGTACGCGCTGGCCGCGTCGAAAGGCCTCTTCATCCAGATGGGGTACATGTGGCGCTTCAACGCGGGCTTCGAGTGGGCGCAAAAGGCGGTCAAGGACGGGCTGATCGGACGCGTCACGTTCGCCCGATTCCGCGCGGGCAGCGTGCCGGAGTACTGGAACCGCAACCATGTGCACCAGTTCCCGGGCGGCATCATGCAGGAGGAGTCGTGCCACCTGTTCGACCAGGCGGCGGCGATGTTCGGCAGGCCGGACAAGATCACGCCGATCCTTCGCTCCGACGCGCGCGGCTTCGAGGGCATGCCGCCCGGCGTCGATAACGCCATCGTCATCATGGAGTACGAGAAGCAGGGCGCGATGGCCGTAATCGAGGCAACGGGCACCGAGAGCGACCCCGGCCCTCACCGCCACGCGGAGATCCATGGGCTGGAAGGCTCCATCGTCCTCCAGCCGATAGAGCCGCCCGCCATCGACCTGTGCCTCCGCCAGGACAAGGGCGAGTACAGGAAGGGCTGGCAAAAGATCGCCGTAGAGAACAGGCCGCGCTACACGCTGGATCTGGTGGAGTTCGCTGGAGTCATCCGCGGCGAGATCAGCCCGCGCTTCACGCCCGAGCACGACCTGATCGCCCACGAGACGCTCATCCGTGCCTGCGGCGGGGTGATGCCTGCGGGGAAGTAGTTGGTAGTTAGTAGTAGGTAGTTGGCCAGAAGGCGGGAAGTAGGTAGTTGGAAGTTTGTAGTTGGTCGTTGGCCAGACGGGAAATAGGGGCGTTGCCCCCAAAATAACGCGGAGCATTGTGATGCGCCTCATACTCATCGGCCCCGAATACGTCGGCAAGACGACGCTTGCGAATGCGCTTCGCGACTGGGGCAAGGCGCGCGGCCGCGTATTCCACATGGACGACGGCGACTTCACGATCCCCGACTACCACCACCTCAACAAGGCCGAGCAGGAGGCGATGGTAGCCCTCCCGCCTGTCTTGAAAGAGCGGTTCCAGCGCATGGTGATCTACTACCACCTGGACGTCATCTCGCGGTGGGAGGACTGCATCCTGGGCGGCTACCACATTGAGCAGAAGATCTACGGCCCTCGGTACTACCATCCCGGCATCCCGGTGACCTTCGAGCGCTACGTGGAGTCCAAGCTCCCGCACGACACCATCCTGGTCAACATGACCGCGAAGCCGGACGTCATCCGCGCCCGGATGAAGGCGGAACCGCACCCCTACCAGCTTCTCAAGCCGAGCGAGGTGGAGGAGGTACAGGCGGAGTTCGAGAGGGAGTTCTTCACCTCCTGGATTACGCGCAAGGTGACGCTGGACACCTCCTACGTCCAGCCGGAGCAGCTGCTCAAGCTGTTCCTCCAGGCCGTGCGGCCCAAGCTGAACACCCGTGACCTGTTGCTGACCGGCGAGGAGCGGATCTAAGTCCCGCCGTAAGGAAACCCCATGACCGTCGAACGCGTGGAAAAGGTTACTGCGGTCGTCCTTCGCCCCGGCAAGAGCGGCGCGGCCGAGATGCTCGTCTTCGACCACCCCTTGAAAGAAGGCGGCTCCATGATCCAGCTCCCGGCCGGCACGCTGGAGAAGGATGAGACCACGGAGGCGGGCGCCCTTCGCGAGCTGTTCGAGGAGACCGGCGTCCAGGGGGAGCCGGTGGCGCTCGCCGGAGTTCGCGATGAGGAGTGGCAGGGCCAGCTCCGCCGCCGCTGGATCTACATCGTCCGACCGCCCGAAGGGCTGCCGGGCGAGTGGCCGTACAGCTGCGACTGCGGCACCCCGATCCTCTTCCGCTGGATGCCGTTCGATACGGCGCAGATCTTCGAGCCGCAGCAGCCATGGGTAGAAATGGCGCGGGAGTGGGCGAGGAAGAGCAGCCTGGAAAAGGGAGCGAGATCGTGAAACACCGTCTTGAGATCGTGGAGGATGGCCTGCTGTTCGCCAACAAGTACCCGGCAGACTGGGCCATCCATGCGTATTACCCCCGGATTATCGAGCTAAAGCCGAAGGATCTGCTGTGCGTCTACCGTCGCGCCTCGGCGCTGTACGCGGACGACGCGCGGTCCTGGGTGCTGCGCTCCACGGATAACGGCAAGACGTGGCAGGACGAGGGGCGCCTTTACGACGGCTCGCAGGACGCGAAGCACTATTCGTACTCGGTAATGAACCTGACGCAGATGCGCGACGGCCAGATCGTCGTCACCGGCCACCGCTTCCACAGGCCGACACCAACGACGCCGATGTACGACGACAAGACGGGCGGCATTCTGCCCGTTGAATTCGTCCTCCACCGGTCGTTCGACGGCTGCCGCACCTGGACGCCGCCCGAGGTCCCAACCCTTCCCGACCGCCACATCTTTCCCTACGACAGCATCACGGATCTCGATAACGGCGCGTGGCTCAGCGCCGGCGACTGGGAGGTCATCGGCGCTGAAAAGGACCCTCTCAAGCCGCACGTTATGGCCGTGGTCTCAGGCGACAAGGGCAAGACGTGGAAGGTGCTCGCGCCTATGGCCGGGGCGGGTCGCGGCTCGCCGAAAACGTTCTGGCACACCCGGGTGAACCGGTTGCCGGACCGGCGGCTGATAGCATACGCATGGACGGGGGACGAGACGGGGCAGAAGATGCTCACGCTCCACCGCATCATCGGCACGCCTGACGCCACGAAATGGAGCGCGCCTGAGCCGACGAACCTGCAGGGCCAGACCAACCGGCCGGTGAGCATGGGCGGCCAGAACGTCGCGGTGGTGATGTCTGATAGGGAGTCGAAGAATCCGGGCATCTACGTGGCGCTGTCCGAGGATGGCGGATTGAGGTTCGACACGGACCGCTGGGTGCAGATATGGGACGCCTACGGGACGGATAGCATCGGCGTGCCGCGGACGGACAAGTACCCGTCAAGCCACGACAACATTGCATTCGGCGCGCCGGACGCGATACGCCTCTCGGACGGCGATATCATGGCCAGCTTCTGGGGAAGCCAGCGCGGCCAGATGGTGGTGCGCTGGGCGCGCGTGCGGATGGTGTGAGGGGGGGCGGGCCTCGATGGCGTGGAGCGATGAATTGGGGACGGCGAGGGCGGTCCTCCCTCCTCTCCCTGAGGGAGAGGCCTACGGGGCCTTGTCCGTAGGGTGAGGGCTATGGCTGTTGGGTTTCGCTCCCGGAAATCTTAACTATGAAGATAGACCGCAACATGACTTCACATGCCCGAGCGCTGCGACGTGAATCGACGCCCGCAGAAGTGGTTCTCTGGGCGAGACTGAAGGGCCGGCAACTCGGCGGGTACAAGTTCCGACGACAGCAGCCAATCGGACGGTTCGTCGCGGACTTCTTGTGCGTCGAAAGGAAGGTCGTCATTGAACTGGACGGCGGGCAGCATAACGAAGATAGTCAGCTAACGCGGGATGACGAAAGGACGCGGAACATAGAGGCCATGGGTTATCGCGTCCTGAGGTTCTGGAATATCGACGTCAGCAAGAACATTGACGGGGTTATGACCAGGATATCGGAGGCGCTGTCGGCAGAGAACGAAGCACAACAGCCGTAGCCCTCACCCTTTGGGTCAAAGCACCCAAAGGCCTCTCCCTCGGGGAGAGGAGGAAGAGGCCCCCTACCTCCTCCGAAAACAATACACAACTCCCCTTTCCCACTTACCACCCCTCAGCCACTGCCCGTCCGAATCTGTGTAACGTGCGGACACCTCCCTACTTCTGCACGATGTCTATGTTGGCAGGGCGGACGGCGTGGACGGTGTAGGTAAGGGATGATGGCGCGCCGCCTTCGTTGCTGGTCCACACCTCTACCTTTGTGGGGCCGTGGAGGTACTTTACCTCATTGTTCTCCAGCCGGAACGGGCGGTCGTGGCCGGGGCAGAAGACATCGGACGAGCTGCGGATTTTTTGCACGCTGTCCCTCGCGTCCGACACGTCCCAGAATACGTTGTAGGGTATGCCGCGCTTGAGCGTGCCGCCGTCCGGCATCGCGTCTCCGGCAACCAGCACCCTCTCGCCGTCCAGCTCGGCGATCACGCTCATGTGGCCCTTCGTGTGGCCGGGGGTGGATATGACGGACAGGCCGTCCATGATCCTGTCGCCGTCGTCCACCGGGTTGACCTTCATCTTCGCAACCATGTCCGCGACGGGCTTCGCCATATGCAGGTCCGCTGGATTCGGCCTGCGGGCGTAGTCCAGCTCACGCGCGTTCACGACGATGCGGGCGTTTGAGAACATGTCCGCATTCTGGGAGTGGTCCCAGTGGAGATGGGCGAGGATGACGACATCGATATCCGCCGGCTCCAGTCCCTTGGCCTGGAGCGCTTTGAACACCAGGGGCTTGCGGGACGCGGGGCCGGTGTCCACCAGAATGCGGGTCTCCCCCATCGTTACCAGGGAGACCGTTGACCATCCGAACAGCCCCTGGTCCGATACAAACGAGAACCCGTACGTCAGCACATCAAGGTTAGCCATTGCTCATTCCTGCTTTCCGGTCTGGCCGACTGCTCACTGTCGACTGCTCACTGCCGGCTTCCAATGCACTACCGGCTCGGCGGTGGACGGCGGCAGATCGGCGTGCACGCGCCACAGCGCCAGGGCCATATCATCCAGTACCGGCCGTATCTCCAGCGCGCGATGCGGCCCGTACAGGTCGGTCGCCGCGCGGGTCAGCCTTGAGGCGACGGCCGCCACGGCTTTGCGGTCCACGGGTTGCGACATATCTACCTCCGTAGCTGTGCTCCGGCTTCCGGCTGAGGGTAACTGCGGGCATGCTTCGTGTCAACACGAGCCCACCCCTGTCAAGGGGCAGTGAATCTGTCAGTGTTTAGGGTGCAGTGATTTTGTCAGTACGGTTCGTCTCCATGGGTGGTCTGCAGCCGGCTTATGGGCGGTGGACTTAGCCGGATAGGGACTGAGTCCTCTCGCCCGAGGTTTCGGTTGAATTCCGGTGGGAGACTCCTGCGCTTCGGGTTTTGGCTGCTCACCGAGTGAAGATTGGGGATGAGAAAGGTC
>VGZY01000028.1 GCA_016872355.1 SAR202 cluster bacterium
CAAGACTTGCTTTTGAGACATCGATACCGATAAATGTACTCTGACTGGCCATGATGTCCCTTTCTGTCCCTACCTTGCGGAAGCGAGCTGTCACTAATGACGCTCAGGCAACTGTTCGGGATCTGTAAGGTGATTTGCGCGGCGGCCTCGCTGAAGGACGGTCTCGACAATGTCGGACCAAGGCCTGATCGGCCTGCCGCGCTATCTCACATTTTATACATCAGCCAGTCTCTTTTTATCTTACAAGGCACGGACCTCAGAGCGGCCTCGTTCATGCGGTTGAGATCGGCCGCCATCCCCGGCGCGCCCAGCTCCGTGGACTTTATGCCGGCGGCCATCTGCTCCATCTGCGCTTCCATGGAGAGGAAGCTGCGCGCCTCGAGCCTCTGGCCAAGGTCGTCGGGCGTTGTGCCGGGCCCGGTCCACCAAAACATGAACGGCGCATTGCGTTCCCTGAACCAGGAAATCGCCTCGTCTATGGCGGAGTCGGCCTCTTCATCGGACAGGCGGGAACGCCATACACCCTTGTACATGGGGTTGGTGGGCGGGCACAGGTGGTAGGCCAGCCGCGGCGTCTCAACGATCTCGCTCCCGGGCTGGGTGGCCATAGCGCGGAAGAGGGCGAAGAGGTTCTCGTCCACTGCGGCGCCGAGCTCGCGGTATGTTGCGTTCATTATCGGGTTATCGCCTTCCAATTGCACCACCTCGGGCTGCTCCCATCGTGCTCCCATCTTCTCTGATTTTCTCACAGTGCGGCAAGCGTGCCGCAGGTGCGTTGACGCTTCTCCCGGGACCGGTCCCCCCTGCCGCCGGAGGACCAGGGCGTTGAGTAGCGCCTGTGCCTGGAACGGGCGGCTTAACGTTTTGATACCTGATTCCGGACCGGACATAGCGAATATCGTAAACACTCGGACTCTCAGGCATGGCGACGAAGAAAGCGTTCAAACCACCCTTTAGCTTGATATCATAGGCTTGGAGAGGTAGTTTGCGCGGGATGAAGTACCCCCCCCCTTTCCTACCGCGAGAAAAGCTGGTATATTCTCCGTGACTCCAGAATCGAGTTTACGCAATTGTCCTGATTCCGGCCTTTTTGTGAACCTTTCAGCCGTGAAGCTCATGCGACGCTTGCAGACGTTCGATACGGAGAATTCAGTGGCAACCAGGAGCGCCGCATGAAGATCTACGTTGGCAATCTTTCATTCTCTGAGACGGACGACTCGCTGAGGCAGACCTTCAGCCAGTTCGGCGAGGTAGTCTCTGCGAGGGTCGTGACCGATCGCGAGACCAACCGGTCGCGAGGGTTCGGCTTTGTGGAGATGTCGAACGACGCCGAGGCGAAGGCCGCGATCGCGGACCTGAACGGCAAGGAAATCAAGGGCCGGCAGCTGACGGTCAACGAGGCCAAGCCCCAGGAGCCCCGCACCGGCGGTGGCGGCGGCCGCGGGTTCGGCGGCGGCGGCGGCGGTTTTGGCGGCGGCGCCCCGCGCAGGTAGTACCGCTCAGCGGAATTGAATAGAAAAGCACGCGGCCCCGATGGGAATCGGGGCCGCGTGTGTTTTTTCGGACGGTCCGGCTAGCCCAGGACGGACTTGAGGAAGTCCATAATCTCCTCTATGGAGAATGGCTTGCCCATGATCCTGTCTGCGCCAAGAGACCGAGCGCGGTCCAGGATACGTCCCTCGGCGGTGCCGCTGAGAACGACCGTGGAAACTCCAGGGTACTCCTTGGCCTTGCGCAACACTTCCAGCCCGTCTTCGGGGCCAAGGTTCACGTCCAGGATGACAACAGGGGGCCGCGCGGCGTCCAGGGCCGCAATGGCGTCCGCCACGTTGGTGGCGGTGATCACTCGGTAGCCGCGACCGGAGATTACCCTGGACACAATCTTGAGCATGGCCGTGTTATCGTCCACCACCAGGACGGGCCTATTCGCCTCGTCCGCCCTTTCGGGGGGCGGCAGGCGAAGGCGATTGAGAATCATCACCCTCCAGGCCCGGCAAGGTGAATGTGAATGCTGCGCCCTTCCCCTCACCCGCGCTCTCCGCCCGTATCTTCCCGCCATGCGCCTCGATTATCCCCTTCGAGATCACCAGCCCCAGCCCGGTGCCTTCGACGCGCGTGTTGAGACGAGAAAACTTCCTGAAGAGCCTGTCCTGCATCTCCGGCGGTATACCCATGCCGTGGTCCGACACCTTGACCGCAACGGCCCCGGCGCGGTACTCGACCTCAACGCGAATCTCTCCTTCCGGCGGAGAGAACTTGTTGGCGTTCGAAAGCAGGTTGGTCAGCACCTGCAATATCCGGCACCTGTCAGCGCTTACCAGAGGAAGGCTGCTGGGGCAAAGGAGCTCCAGCTTTCGCCGGTTGCCGGTCGAGCGGCGGAAGATGGCTATTGCCTCCTCCGCCGTCAGGCACAGGTCGAGCGGCTCGGACCTCACGGCCAGGTGGCCGGACTCTACGGCCGATATGTCCAGCAGGTTGTCCAGAAGCTCCTTCATCCGGGAGACCTGCTCGGAGACGACCTCCCGAAGCTCATCGGCATCGGCGACATCCAGCGGCTGCCCGGCGCGAAGGATGGTTTCCGCCGTGGCCTTGATGACCGCCAGGGGCGAACGGAGCTCGTGGCTCACCATACCTAGGAACTCGTGCCGCGAGCGCTCCATGTCTTCCAGGACTGTGATGTCCTGGACGGAAACGACCGCTCCGTCAATCACCAGCAGGGAAATGCCGATTCCAGATTTCTAGTCAGCGCCCCCTGTCCGGCACCTGGAATGTCTTCTTGCCGATGCGGACCTCTTTCATCGGCCGGGAGCGCGGGCGTTCCTCAGAGGGCTGCTGATCGCGAGTCCGTCCCTGCGAGCGCTAGCTCCTGGGTCCGGACGGAGGACGGCGGTCCTGGGCCACCGGCTTGCGGGCCTCGCGGCCGACGCGGCGCTCACGTGGCTCTGCAGCGGACACTTTGACGGCGCGCACGGCCAGGAAGAGAGGGAATTCGTCGCGAGAATGGTTTTCCGCGTCTGCACGGGGGCCGGAGTCGCTGCGCTTGTGGGAAGTCCACCCCTCCATGGCATTCGTCCACAGGCCGGCGGCGCCCATCATTGTGACGTATGCCTCTACCGGCCGGTGGTAAGTCCACGTCTGCTTTTCGGACGGCCTCTTGAAAGGACGCATATCTATGGGGATGCGGAGTGGAGAGAGGTACCTGTCCACCGTGCGGACCTGCAGGCTGCGCTGCTCGTCCCAGAGCCAGCCGGACTGCCTCGGTATCCGGAAAGCGGGGTGGGAGATGACCATGAAGAAGCGGCCCCCCGGCTTCAGGAGGCGGGCGCACTCCGCGAACATGGGCTCCACGGGGTCGATGTTCTGGGCCGACATTACCGATACAATCGCGTCGAACGGGCCGGCATCGAGCTTTTTCAGGTCGCGGGCGTCGCCCACGTGGTAAGTGATTTCGGAGGGTGAGCGGCGGCGGGCGATTTCTATGAGCTGGGGTGAGATGTCCACGCCCGTCACATCCGCGCCCAGCCTGTAGAGGGTGTTGCTCACCGCGCCCTGGCCACATGCGATATCCAGGACTGCTTCGCCCGGCTTGAGGGCAAGCAGCTTCACCACGCCCGGGATGATGACGGACTGGTGGAAGTCCGAGCCCTTTTCGCCCACCATGGAGTCGTACCATTCAGCGACGTGGTCCCAGGAGCCCTCCACGGCGTCGGCGCGCTCCGGCGGGGCAAAACGCCGGCTGCCGCGGCGAGTGCGGACATCGCCTCGCGCGGCCCCTGCAGGACGTCGCTGGGCGTGCGGTCGCGCCTGGGAGTTGCCGTGCCTGGACTGTGGGAGATCTGTCATGTTCTGCTACCTCCTGATAACCCGTTCTTATGGTACTACGTTTTCAAAGTCGTCCCCACTTTCTTTGGGCGAGCGCGCCCCTTTCTTGCATTGATTGCGGTCCTTCTGGCATACAGGCCGAATATGTTGTAGATTTAGGACTCGCGGATTCTATTTCGTCCACGCTTCGTCCGAATATGCGCCAACTTACAATTCCAAACCTGGTCCGAAAAAGAATCGCCGACGACTGGAAGCTCCTCGTTGCAGTCTTCGCAGGGGTCCTGGTTGCCGTCACACTAGCCGCAGGCACACCGGTATACCTGACCGCGCTCGATCAACTCGCCTACCAGACCTCGATTAACAGGCTGGACAACGCCAACGTTGAAGTGACGGGCGGGAAAGTTATCACGTCCGAGACTTCGCTGCGCGGGGCCGAGGGCGTGCTGGACGCCGCCGTCTCGGAGAACATTGAGGACGTTTACACAGGCCGAGAGGAGTTCTTCCGGACGGAGACGGGCCTCACTGGCACGCCAGCCAACCCGCTGCCCCCGGGCAACGGCAAGGGCATTGTTGTCGGCCGCGGATACGTACAGTCCCTGACAAACCTGGAGCAACACTCGCGGTTCCTGGCCGGGCAGATGTCCGGCGACGAGGTGCTGCAGGACGACTTCGGGTGGACGATTGAGGCGGTTGTATACGCGGAGACCGCGGTCAAGTTCGGCCTCAGGGTCAACGACGAAGTCCGGTTCTCCCCTTCCCTCTCTTCCAACCAGACAATCAAGGCGAAAATCACAGGCGTCTTCGAGCCTCTCTCCCCCACCCCACCCGTGTGGCAGGCCGGCGCCTCCCTCCTGAGTCCCCAGCCGTTGCCCGCGCCGACCGAGATCTTCGTGCAGGTCGAGCCCGGGGAGCCGCCCATCACGGTCTTCGCGACGCAGCGGGTGATGGACCGGGTCTTCGAGGAGTGGGCGGTATTCACGGCCGTCGGCGGCGAGCAGTACGTCCAGAGCAACCCCTATCTTGCAGGCACGCCTTCCCGGCCGCTGCCGGCAGCGACGGGCGAGGGAGTGTATGCCCTCGTCGGCCACCTGCACTACCTTTCCAACCTTGGCGACCACATCAGGCTGCGCGAAGGGCGGATGGCAACCGACAGGGTTGAGATGGACCCGAACGGCCCGTTCATCGAGACGGTGCTGTACCACACCGGAGCGGCCAGGCGCGAGCTCAAGCTGGGCGAGCAGGTGATATTCGCCTCCTCGCTGGGGGCCAACCGGTACATCAAGGCAACGGTCGTCGGCATCATGGAGCCGGACGATGTAAACACGCCGTACTGGAGCCGGGCGAGGGCGTTCCTGGACCCTCCTCCGGCAAGCGACAAGCCGACGCTGGCGCAGGACGGCGACCGCTCGCCTTTACCCCTGTTCGTCACCCGGCACACGCTCTTTGAGTCCATATCGTCTGTCTACCCGGGCATGCTGGGACAGCCGACCTGGGTGCTGTACCTGGACAAGGACACGATGAAGGTGTGGCCGACCACTGAGGCGCGCGCTCGGCTGCGGGCGTTTGAGCAGGCGATGATGGAGTCCGTGCCGGGCTCGCAGACCAACGTTGCACTGGTTCGGTCGCTCACGCGCGAGGGCGAGCGACAGAGCCTCTTCGCCCGCATCCCAATGCTGTTGCTTCTCACCGTCACGGTCTTCACCGTGCTCTTCCTGCTCAGCGTAGTGATCTCGTACCTGGTTGAGAGCCGGCAGAGCGGCACCGCCTTGCTGCGCTCCCGCGGGGTAAGCGGAAGACAGCTCCTCGTCCTGTACCTGGCGGAGGGGCTTCTTATTACTGCGCCCTCGATGGTCCTGGCGCCGGTTCTCGCCATTGCCGCGGTGGCGCTGGCGGGGTATCTACCGTACTTCAGCGATATGACGGGTGGCGGAATTCTGCCTATCGTCCTGGAGCCAGAGCCCTTCGTCGTGAGCTTCGGGTTGGGTATGGCGTGCCTGGCCACTTTCGTGTTGATGGGCCTGTCCGGCACGCGCGGCGGCCTCCTTGCGCACAAGCTGCGCCAGGCGAGGCCCCTGTCGCTCCCCCTGTTCCAGCGGTACTACCTGGACGTGGCGCTGATCGTGATCGGCGGCCTCATCTTCTGGGAGCTGCGCGAGCGCGGACAGTTCGCGTCAGGCGGGCTGTTCACGGATATCAAGGTCAACGAGCCGCTGCTCCTTGCGCCGGTGCTGTTCCTGCTTGTGGTCGCGCTGCTATTCATGCGCTTCTTCCCCATGATCGTCCGGTTCGTGGCCGGGGAGTCGACGTCGATAGTCCACCTTGTCGCCGTTGCCTCCGCAGTAGCGCTGGCAGTCGGCATCACTGTGGAGGAGCGAAATGCCGGGGATGTTACGGCGTGGCTATGGCCGGTGTTGTGCCTGGCAGCATTCCTTGCGGCCTATGGGGCCACGCAGAACGCGGAGAAGCCGGTGGCAAGGCTGCTGGGAATCGCCTCGCAGGCGGCGCTCCTGGCGCTGGTGGCGGTGATGAGGCGACCGCTTGACCTGACCGGCCCCATGGTGTTCGCTTTCGGCGGATTGACGGCCGTAGCGCCGCTGCAGCTTTTCTTCATGGCGCAGCGCGAGCTCATGAAGGTGGCGCCGGTATTCCTCTCCATGGGTCTCTGGAGAATGGCGCGCAACCCCATGCAGTACACGTGGTTCATCCTCATACT
The DNA here is from genome assembly GCA_016872355.1 of SAR202 cluster bacterium. Taxonomy (NCBI): domain Bacteria; kingdom Bacillati; phylum Chloroflexota; class Dehalococcoidia; species SAR202 cluster bacterium. Next base: position 6,536 of record VGZY01000028.1, read on the forward strand.
GGTGCTTGCGACCGGACTGGGGATCCTCTCCACAACCGTCGGGGGCACGCTCGAGCGCAGCCGCGAAGACCGTGTGAGGTACGAGACACCGTCCGACCTCTATGCGAAATTCAGCGAATTCGGCGTCATTGGAGGCATCCCAGCGGTGCGAGAGAACTTCGACAGCACTCCCGGGATCAACAAGTACTCTCTGGCCCTGAGGCAGCCCGTGGACATCGGCACGACGCGCGCGGACCTCCTCGCCGTGGATACGAGGACATTCGCGGACACCACCTGGTACCGGAGCGACTTCGCGGACCGCAGCCTGAAGGACATGATGGAGGACCTGCACCCCTCGGAGGGCTTCAGGCCGATACCTATACCTGTGAACGCCAGCAGCACGATCGGCCTGTGGGTGAAGCCGATTGACTACCTGCCGTTCGTCACGGTCATGGCGCAGGTGGCCGACAGATACGGAGCTATGACCTCGGTTTTCATCGGCCGGCTCAGCTCCGGGGAGTGGCACGAGCTGTCCACCCAGATACCCGAGCACATTGCCCAGCCCAGGACGCTCGTCTCCATACAGGTCTACGAAGAGGGCGCCTCCGGCCAGTCCGGCGAGGGCGGCGTGCCTGTGACGCCGGGCACGGTGCTCTTCGACGACGTATTCGTAACGACCGAGGATGGCCGGCGGATCGTGCTGGAGGACTTCGAAGGGCCGTTCAAGTGGACACCGATCTACACGTGGGCCGACCTCACGGAAAGGGTAACGGCCGAGACAGCGGACGTGCACAGCGGGCAGGGCGCGCTTCGCTTCTCGTTCACCAACCTCACAGCCAGAGGGCTGCGCGGCTTCTACGTGAAGCCGGCGGACTTCCCCATGCCGGTACTTGTATCCTCCCGGCTGGCGGAGGCGAACGGCTACAAAGTGGGCGACACCGTCACGGCGCGCATCAACCTTAGGTGGATGCCCGTAGTCATCAAGGACATTGTGGACTACTTCCCCACAGTCGCGCCGACAAGCGCCGGATTCATGGTTGCCGACATTAACGCCGTGATGGGCCACATGAACAACCTGATGGACTTTTACAACGAGAGGCCGCACGAGGCTTTCATTGAAGCCGACCCGACGATGCATGAGTCCATCACATCGGCTATCAACGAATTCACAACACGGACGGGCGGCGTGTCGGACGCTACGGCGGAGCTGGAATCGTTGCGGAGCGACCCGCTGACCATCGCCGGATGGGAGCCGCTGGCGCTGCTGGCGCCCCTCATAGGGCTTCTGGCCGCCGCGGTTGGATATGTGACCTACCTTCTCCTTTTCGCCAAGCGGAGCGGAAAAGAGATGGGCTCACTGCGGTTCGTGGGACTTTCACGGGGACAGCTTGCGAGCCTCCTGGGGTTTGAGCACCTGGCAGTCGCGGCGATCGGCCTGGGGATTGGCACCTGGGCTGGAATGCAGATGAGCCGGATGATGGTATCGCCGCTGGCCGTCACTGAGAACGGCGACCCGTTGCTGCCGCCGTTTATCCTCACGACAGACATGGCGGCGCTATCGCTCACCTATGTGGCGCTGGCGGCGCTATTCCTGGCGGCGGTGTTCCTGCTGAATCGTGGCATCGGCCGCCTGAGCCTGATATCGATAGCCAGAGGCGGGGAAGTGTAGGAAATTACGAATTACAAATTACAAGTTACAAGTTACAAGTCAGAAAGGCAGGCCGCTTAACTGTTTTCAATTCGTAATTCGTAATTTGTTATTCTCAGAGTGCTTATGAAGAGATTTCAGCACAACTTAAGGTTGGCGGTTAACCGGCTCATCTCGGCCTGGCAGCTTGTCGTCAAGCGCGGCGTGGCGCACTGGCGGATGCTCATGTACGTGATGGTGGGCGTTCTGTTGGCATCCGCGATACTCTCAGGGACGGTTATCTACTTCGACGCTCTGAAGGACCTGGCGCTCAAGAATGCCCTGGGCAGGTACGACGACAGAAGTCTCGACATCCTGTTCACCAACCGCCAGCTCCCTACCAGCCCCGAGCTCTACGCGGAAACGTCCGGGACGCTTGAAGCCGAGGCAGGATACCGCATCGGCTGGATGGCCCGCTCGACCTATCGCGCGGGAAAGTCGCCGACGATGTTCCTTGGGACGCCGGGCCGTGAAGCGGAGGCAGGGAGCGACAATGCCCGGACCTTCGTGGCCTTCCTGCCGGAGCTCATGGACAACGTGTCGCTTCCGGCGGGCAGCGTGCGGCCGCTGGACGAGGGCGTGGGGGCGCCGGGAGGGCCGGTGGAGGTGGAGGCGCTGGTGCCGGCGGACGCGGCGGCGCAGTTCGGCGTGAAGGTGGGCGACCGGTTTGTGGCGAAGCCCACGTGGTCGGAGCGCATCGTGAACCCGGACGGCTCGATTGGGACGAGCGACGCGGTGCTGTACGTCACCGTGAGCGGGATGTTCGAGCGGGGTGACAACGCGGAGTTCAACTACCTGGAGCAGCAGACGCTGCAGGCTTCGATAGGGTCCGGGTTTCGCTCTCTCCCGTTCTATGTGACCCAGAACGCCTTCTTTAACGTGATAACGCCGGCGTTCAAGAACATGCAGGTAACCTACCACTGGCTTTCGGACATCGACCAGTCGAAAGTTGACGCGACGAACTCCAGCCTTACCGTTCTACATATCGATACCATGGGCCGCAACCTGGCGGGAAACCTGCTCGGGTTCTCGTACTCGACCGACCTGGACAACGCGCTGCGGGACTACGACCAGAGGATCTTCTTCAGCCGACTGCCCATGTTCGTTGTGCTGGCGATGATAGCGCTGGTGGTGCTGTTCTACGTTGCGACGATGTCCGCGCTTGTAGTCGAGACGCAGCGCAGCGAAGTGGCGCTGATGCGGAGCCGCGGCTCCAACTCCGCCCAGATACACACTGTGTTCGGGCTAGAGGGCGCGACAATTGCCCTGGTGGCGATCGTAATCGCCCCGCCGTTCGCGGCGCTGACGATTGGCCTGCTGGGTTATACGCCGGTGTTCAGCGACCTTACCGGAGGGTCGCAGCTCGAGGTGGGCATATCGCGAACGGCGTACCTGCTGAGCGCGCTCGGCGGGCTGCTGAGCTTCGCGGCGCTCATGGTCCCTGCCTGGCAGGCCGCGCGGATCGGCCTTGTACAGCAGCGCCAGTTCTCGGCGCGCCCGGCATCGAAGCCGTTCTACCAGCGGTACTACATAGATGTCCTGCTGCTGGTGGTAAGCGTGCTGCTGTTCCGTCAGCTTACGGAGCAGGGCTCCATTGTGGCGCGGGACCAGCTCGGACAGGAGACGGTTGACCAGCTCCTGCTGGCGGTGCCCGGGCTAGTGCTCATCGCGACGGCGATGATACTGCTGCGCCTGTTCCCGCTGGCGATGAACCTGGTAAGCAAGGTAACGTCTGCATGGCTGCCGACCGGGCTGGTGCTGAGTGTGTGGCAGATGTCGCGCGAGCCGACGCACTACGCGAGGCTTTCACTGCTGCTGATTCTGACGGCAGGGCTGGGCATATTCGCTGCTAGCTTTGGGGTGACGCTGGACCGCAATGTGACGGAGAGGATACTCTTCCTGACCGGCAGCGAGATACGCATGGACAGCGTGCGGCCGGCTTCGGGGACGGGGCCGGCGGCCGAGCCGGCGGAGGCCTTCAGCCAGGCGCCGGGGGTGACGGCCGCGAGCGCTGTCACGCGGACGCCGGGACAGGATGTGACGTTCGACGGCGGGACGAACTTCGAGCTCCTTGCGGTGGACACGGACACCTTCGTCGACGTGGTGTGGTTCAGGGACGATTTCGCGCCGCGACCACTGCCGGAGCTGCTGCGTTCCCTGAAGGTTCCCAATGCGACGGCGATAACCGGACTCCGGCTACCGGACGATGCCACTTCGATACTTCTACGATTGAAGGCAGACAGGCTCCAGCCCACTGTCTCCGTGAACGTCAGGCTCCAGAACGGCCACGGCCAGTTCACAGACGTGGAGCTTGGCCGGCTCAACGATGCGGAGCCCTTCACAATGGAGAAGGCGCTCAACGAAGGCGCGATACAGCAGTTCGCGGCGACGCGGCCGCTGCACGTCGTTTCCGTGTACGTACAGGAGGCGACTCTCGGGCAGATCAGGCCGGGATCCGTCCTCATAGACAGCCTGGGCGTGAAGCGCTCCAACGGGCAGACGGTGGTCCTGGACGAGTTCGACGACGCGGCGCGGTGGAACCTGCTGCAAACGACCAGCGAGGCCCTTGGCGATTCGTCCAGGCCGGCAGGTGAAGTGCTGGCGAATGCCCCGGCAGACGGGACGGTCTTTTTCTGGACAACCGGCGCGCCGATGACGCCGCGCGGCATCTACTTCGGTGAGAAGCCCTCTCCCCTGTCCGTGCTGGCAAGCAAGGCGTTCGCGGAGGCGTCCGGCCACGGCGATGGCGATGAGTTCACGATCTCCATATCAGGCGCCAGGGTGCCGGCGAGGATCGTAGGCACCCTGGACCTGTTTCCCACTACGGGGGGGCCGGAGCGGCGCTACGTTGTTGCTGACCGTGCCGCGGTAAAACGGTACGTGACTATCGGCTCGGCGACGGGCGACATCTCGCAAATGGAGGTGTGGGTGGACACGCCGGCAACGGGCGAGGATCGCGAGGCCCTGATCGCGGCGCTGTTCCAGGCCCCGGGCTACACGGCGTCTCAGGTCGTTGACCGTGCAGAGCGGCTGGCGGCGAACGACGCGTCGGTAGACCCGCTGGTAGAGGCCGGCTGGAGCGCGCTGCTCGTGATCGCGTTCGGGACCGTGCTTGTCCTGAGCTGCCTGGGCTTCCTGGTGCACGCATATGTCTCATTCCGGAACAGGCGCGTCCACTTTGGCCTTATGCGGACCGTGGGCCTCTCGATGGGGCAGCTAATGACGGCCATCTGGGTGGAACAGGTGCTTGTGGTCGCAGTGGGGCTGGCGCTGGGGACGTGGATGGGCGGGCGGCTGGGGGCAACGATCATGCCGTTCCTGGGCCACGACGACTGGGGAGGGCGCGTTGTGCCGCCGTTCGCCGTTGAAGTGAACTGGCAGGCCCTGCTTGTCACCTATGGTGTGATGATGGTGTTCTTCGTCGTCGTCAGCCTGGGGCTGATGGTGCTCATTCGCCAGATATCGCTCCAGAAGGCGCTCAGGCTGGGAGAGGGTTAACGCTACTACCAGCGCCGAGCTGGGCCGCGGCCGGCCATCTGGTCCATCATGCCCGCGGTCTTCCATGCGCTCGGGCTGAAGCCATGCGCCTCCCAGGTGCCGTTGCGAGAGGCCTCCCGGGCCGAGAGCGCAGCTACAGCAATAGCGGCCGCCAGCGCCTTGTCCCTACCCTCCTGCGCCGCCTCCGCAGCCTTCTTCTCAGCGTTCAACAGCGTAGAGACCAGCCACGTGTCGTACTTCCCGCTCGTAAAGTCCTCGGATGCCACTACCTTCTTCAGGAAGGGCACGTTGGTCTGCACGCCCTCGATCTGCAGCTCGTTCAATGCCGCGGCCAGGCGGAGGCGCGCGTCCTCGCGGTTCTCCCCCCAGCACATCAGCTTGCCCAGGAGAGAGTCGTAGTGGACGCCGACCTGGTAGCCCTCATAAATGTAGGTGTCCAGGCGCACCTTGTCGGAAAGCGCAGGCAGATTGAGGCGGCTGATGCGACCGGCGGAGGGGAGGAAGTTCACTGGGTCCTCCGCGTTGATGCGGGCCTCCATTGCGAATCCGTGGGCCTCTATGCCCTTCCGGGTGAACGGCAGGGCTTCGCCCGAGGCTATGCGGAGCTGCATCTCTACTATGTCTATGCCGGTGATCATCTCAGTGATGCCGTGCTCCACCTGCAGGCGCTTGTTCATCTCCAGGAAGTAGATATCGCCTTCGGGTGACACCATGAATTCCACGGTGCCCGCGTTGGTGTACTTGATGTGCTTGGCCAGCTTGATCGCGTACCCGGTGATCTCCTTGCGCAGGTTGGCATCCAGCTTTACCGAGGGCGCAACCTCAATGATCTTCTGGTTACGGCGCTGCACGGAGCAGTCGCGTTCGAGCATGTGCACGTAATGGCGCTTCTCGTCCGCCAGGACCTGCACTTCAATGTGGGAGGCATGCTCCAGGTAGCGCTCGAAGTAGAGGCTGGCGCTGCCGAAGGCGCTCTTGGCCACGTTCCGGCCCATTTCGATTATGGGCTTTAGCTGCTCCGGGCTGCGGACGATGTGCATGCCTATTCCGCCGCCGCCGCTGGCCGCCTTGACCATGAGGGGATAGCCGATCTCCTTGGCGCGCTTCAGCGCCTGCTTATCGCTGACGGCAGAGTTTGTGCCGTCGATGATGGGCAGGCCTATCTGCTTGGCAAGCTGGCGCACCTGGATCTTGTCGCCCATGGTCTGCAGCGCTTCGGGAGAGGGGCCGATGAACTTGATGCCGGCGTCTCGGCAGGCGATCGCGAAGGCGGAGTTCTCGGAGAGAAAGCCATATCCGGGGTGGATGCCCTCCGCGCCGGCCTTCTGCGCGGCTTCTATGGCAGCCTTGATGTTCAGGTAGGACTTCATTGGGGAAGCCGGGCCGATGCAGACTGCCTCGTCCGCCATGCGGACGTGCGGCGTCTCGAGGTCGGCCTCGGAGTAGACCGCCACCGTCTTCACGCCCATCTTCTGGCACGTGCGGATAATTCGGCACGCGATCTCGCCCCGGTTGGCAATCAGAATCTTGCTGAACATCTTCCCCTCTTTCCCAGACTGGTTAACCCTCACCAAAACGGCCCTGACTATGATAGCAGTTGACTGTAGGTGGATGGTAGCCGGGGACTGAGGACGAGTCCGTTTGGACGATAGCAAGACGAGGCACATGCGCACCATCGCCCGTTTCGCCAATGAAAGTAAGCCGTTTGTGTAGTCGGTTGTGGCGCAGGTGATTGTCTTAAGGGGCGTACAGGCGGCGAACTTACATCTTTAGGCTGTTACAAGGGATGGCTGGGGAGGCAGCGACGCCGGCCGTCCCTCCACAATACCAGCTATGTAACAGCCCCGTGGGCGAGGCCCGGGGTAAGGGAAGGATGGAGGGGGAACTCGATGACTTCCGCAAGCGCGCTCCGGTCGGTGGTCTGCGCCGGCAAGTCGTGGACGGCAAGAGGGATGCTCGTGATGGCGGCCTGCACGCTGTTTCTGGCGGCGAGCCCGTGGCAGGCCCAGGCTGCACCCACGCAACTGATTGCAAACGGTGAAACATGGAGGTACTTCAAAGGCACGACCGAGCCTCCCGCCGACTGGAAAGAGGTGGGCTTCAACGACGCCGTGTGGCTATTGGGACCGAGCGGCTTCGGATACGGCGACAACGACGATGCAACCATCCTGAAGGACATGCGTAACGGCTACGTGAGCCTCTATGTAAGGAAGTCCCTTTTCGTTGCCAATCCTTCGACCGTAACCTATCTCACGCACAACGTCGGCAATGACATTGGGGGCGGGGTGTATTTTGGAATCAGATTTTCCCATGTGATGGCCTACTTATGTAGTAGCCTTTGAGCGCCTTCATTATCCCGCTCGTGGGCAAACGCATGAAGCGCCTCAGGTAGTTTCTTGTCAGGAAAGAACCGTATGGCAAGTTCCGTGTTCGTCATGTCCTTTGCCGGCTTCTTTTTATCGAGCATGGGATCCTACAAATGACTCAGAACCGCAAACGCCAGCCCGCATCCAAGCACCACATGAATCTTGTGGAGTTGACGGAGGAGTACAACTGCGACGATATGTGCTGAGACGAAATGGTTGAATTGCGCCGGCCGAACGGTGTTGCTTGTGTCCGGTACAGGGGAACGCAAATTCGGAATTCCTACATTCAAATGACGTTCTATTGCGGCTCATGCGGAGATGAGTTCTAAGCCACTATCGGCACCATGCTCCAGAATTCGTATTTGCATTTGAACGTCTGGATTCTGGCAACTCAATTGGCTATCGTGACTTTAAGTTTTTTGGCTTTGTCTTCCATTTCACAGAGAGACTTTATGGCCTTGTCACGCTCTTCTTCTATTCGAGAGACTTTCTCGTAGTTAGCACATAGAAAAGCGTGAAGCGCCGAGAAGCATATATGCATCCAAGCCCACCGCAACGCAAAACCGAGCCATTAGTTGGCAACCCACGCACCCATGGGAAAATTGAGTGAGATACTGACTGAAAGCACCACCAGCACACTGATTACCAGCATGTTCGACAACCGGTCCAATGCCGATTCCAAGTCAGTGGGTAAGTTACGGAACATTCACCCGTAGAATGTGAGAATGCTCAAGAACTCTGGCGTTCCCAACCACTACCATAATGTCTTGGCAAATTGCACAACCCATCCCAACGAATTGAGGCAATGCCGTCATTCACAGGCTGGAAAACCCCGGGGGAACATGAAGCTCCCCACTCGCCTGGTTGCGGAGGCGGCGTGGGGAGCCTGAGGTGATCGGCTGATGGGTACGATGAAAGCCGTTAGAGCTGGTTCTCGACCTTGTAGGTGGTCTCCCGTGTCTCGTCGACCATGTCAGGCGTGACTGAGACGAAGGTGATACCCCAACTGATCAGCGCCTTGACAAATTCGGGGTAGACGGAGGGCGCCTGGCCGCAAATGGAAACGGTGACGCCCCGGGACTTGCAGACCTTGACGACCCTCTCCATTGCCCGCATTACGGCGGGGTTGCATTCATCGAACGTGGACGTCGGCTTCTCGCTGTTGCGGTCCACCCCAAGGATCAACTGGGTCAGGTCGTTGCTGCCGATGGAAACGCCGTCCACGCCCAAATCGAGAAACTCCTCCAGCAGGATAACGTTGGACGGGACCTCGCACATCATCCAGAGCTTGAAGTTCTCCTGGCGCGGCAGCCCGAACTTGTCCAGGAGGTCCTTCACGCCCTTCATCTCGTCGAGCGTTCGGACGAACGGCAGCATCACCCACAGGTTCTTGTGTAACGCTCGCACGCGCTTTATCGCCTCAACCTCCATTTCCAGCAGATCGGGTTCCTGGAGATAGCGCGAGCAGCCGCGGTAGCCGATTATTGGGTTGTCTTCATGCGGCTCGTACTGCTGGCCGCCTTTCAGGTTGCGGTATTCATCCGTCTTGAAGTCCGAGAAGCGGTAGACGACCGGCCGCTCTCCGAAAGCGGAGGCGAACTTCTCAAGGCCTTCCGCCAGCCTGTCCACGTATTCGCCGCGCCTGCCGGAGTCCAGCTTAGCCCTCGGGTGCTCCCCGATGTGGGCCATCATGAACTCCGCGCGCAGAAGCCCCACACCGTCCACGTGCATGGAGGCCACACGTTCGGCGGCGTCGGGATCCGCCAGATTCACGTAGAACCTTGTGCGTGTCTTGAGCTTCTGACCGGTCTTCGCCGGACTATTGGTCTTTAGCTGAGCCGTAACATCGCCGGCGTACACCTTGCCGGTGCGGCCGTTGATGGTCACAATGGCGCCGTTAGTCAGCACCTTTGTGGCGGCGCCCGCGCCCACGATGCATGGGATGCCCATTTCGCGGCTCACTATAGCCGCGTGGCATGTCCTTCCCCCTCGGTCCGTGACGATGCCGGCTGCCCGCTTCATCGCGGGCACAAAGTCCGGGGTCGTCATCTCGGTGACGAGGACATCCCCAGTCATCACCTTGTCAATGTCGTCTGCGCTGTGGATTATCCGTACCGGTCCCGAAACCACGCCGGGGCTGGCTGGGGAGCCGGAGATAACCGCCTCGATGTCGGTTTCGTGGTCCGCCGGCGCTACATGACCATTGGTGCTCTGGAGTGTCGTGATTGGGCGGGACTGGAGCACGTAGAGATGCCCGTTGTGGAGGACCCACTCGACGTCCTGGGGGCTGCCGTAGTGCTTCTCGAGCTTCAGGCCGAGGATGGCCAGCCTGGCAAGCATGATGTCGTTAAGTTTCTGCCGTTTTTGGAGCTCGACGGGGATCTCCTCATGCTCTGTGCCGTTGCTGTACCCGTTTTGCCTTCGCCCTCGGCACATCTTCCATGACTGCTCGGCAATCTGGCGGTCAACGATGCGCTGGCTGCCGCGCTCCAGCACGTAAGTGTCCGGAGATAGCTCGCCGGATACGAGCGGCTCGCCGAGTCCGTAGATGGCCTCGATCACCATATGTGACCGGTCGTTCGTTGTTGGGTGCACGGTGAACATGACACCGGAGACGTCCGACGACACCATTTGCTGCACCGGCACGGCGATGCTGACGTCGTCGTGCCTGAAGCCATTGGTCTCCCTGTAGAAGATGGCCCTGGCCTCAAACAGGGAAGCCCAGCACCCCTGTATCGCCTTTATCACGTCCTTTATTCCTTCCACGTGAAGGAAGGTCCGCTGCTGCCCCGCGAAGGATGCGTCCTCGCCATCCTCGGCAGTGGCGGAGGAACGGACTGCAACTGTGCCTTCGCCTATTCGGCGGTAGGCCTCTTCGACCTCTCGCATGACCTGCATTGTCATGGGGGCCGAGGTAATAATGTTCTGGATTTGCAGGGCCGCGCGCTGCAGCTCCGAAAGGTTAGCGCCCGCGGACTTTGGGATGAGCCCGTCGATCGCTTCATAGAGTCGGTTGCGCTCCATGAACTCTTTGAAGGCGGACGTGGTGACGACGAATCCTGGCGGCACAGGGAATCCGGCCCTGGTCATCTCGCCGAGGCTCGCTCCCTTGCCCCCGGCTATGTCAACGTCGTCCTTGCCTACCTCGCCGAAATATACGACAATCGCCCGGTCTGTCGCTTGCGCTAAGTCCGTGTATTTTTCTCTAAGCATCCACAACTCCTCAGTGTCTTTTCGGTACTAAAATGCGCTGCGGCGTTTGTATGATGCGTGGACTCAAACCTTCATTCGCGGTTTACCTCCGGCTTTCCGAACATTTCGGAACGCACGCGGAAAAGAAATATTGTACCGGGAATCACCGAAAAAAGAGAAAAGTACCCCTGCCCTTTCACAGCGCAGGACTACGTAGCGTCGGCTGCCAGAATGCCTGGCTTTTTCGGCTCCGGTTGAACGTCTATGGGGTCAATAACATCCGGCCTTTTGCCATCCTACAAAAGGCATCGTAACGGGAGATCCCAACGACAAGGCACATCTGGGCAGATTAGCTTGGGGGGGGTACAACTTGCTTAGTCGGTCAGACTGCACACCTAAACAATAAGGCAAGTCCGGTAACTCGTCTATGCCTACCCCTGGCTGCCTTCGACGGCCTCGAGATTTTTGCGGCGGACAAGTACCATAATGGACCTGTGATGTGACGAGACTGTGACACTGCCGGGCCAAGCCGTGACAATATCGTGACGCGAGGTAGGCCTACCGGAAATGGCCCCGCGCAGGGAAACTGATCGCGCCGGCTGCCTCCTCCCCACGGGAATGTACTTGGCTCGGTGGCCTGTGGCATATTTAGAGGGGGAGAAGCTGTGACAGCTCAGGAGGTCATCCCTTGGCGGTATTGGGCAACGCTATGGTTATGCAGTCCGGAGGTAGCACGCCCGTGCTCAACAGGAGCCTGTACGGAATATTCCGCGAGGCCTGCCTTCACCGGGAAATCGGCAACATCTACGGGGCCGATCACGCCCTGGACGGCGTCATTGCCGGACGGTTATACGACCTCAGGGGCCAGTCGCGGGACGAATGGGAGGCCATAGCAGCCACCCCGGGCGCCGCTCTTGGGTCATCGCGGCGAAAGCTAAAGCCTGATGACGTCCCCGTCGTGCTGGAGCTCGTCGAGCGGCTGAATATCAGGTACTGGTTCATCATTGGAGGGAACGACTCGGCAGATACCGGCAACCGCCTGAGTATCGCAGCCAGGGACGCAGGCATCCCTCTCTCGGTGATAAACGTCCCGAAAACGATCGACAACGACCTGGTTTCGATGGACCATACGCCGGGATACGGCAGCGCGGCGCGTTTTGTGGCCATCGCAGCGATGGGTGCGGGACGGGACGCTGAGACGATGGGCCGAGAAGCGCCGATAACAGTCATTGAGGTTATGGGACGCGACGCCGGCTGGCTTGCCGCGGCAGGCGCGCTGGCCCGGCGGGAAGAGCGGGACGCCCCGCACGTGGTCTGCATCCCCGAATCGGCGGTGGATGAGGACAGGTTCGTCGAGCTCATTGAGGCCTCCTATCGCAAGAACGGCTTCGCCGTTGCTGTTGTGGCCGAGAACGCCCGCGGCAAGGACGGAGTCCTCGGCAAGAACAAGGAGCCATGGTACGTGGACGATTTCGGCCACGCGTACTACGAGGGCGCCGGCCGGCACCTGGCGTCTCTCGTTGGTATGCGGCTAAGGGTGCGGGTGAGATATGAGAAGCCCGGCACAATCCAGCGTTCAATGGCTTCAACCTATTCCACGGCGGACACCAGCGAGGCGGAAATAGCCGGGCGCGCCGCGGTTAAGGCCGCAATCGCAGGCGAGACGGGCAAGATCGTCACGCTGCTCAGGGAACAGGGGTCCGGCTATCAGTGCACCACGGGGCTCGCCCTGCTCATGGAAGTGGCAAACGCGGTCAAGAGAATGCCGGCCGAATACTATGATCCTGCGACCTGCTTTCCTACTGCGAAGTTCATCGAGTACGCAATGCCGCTCGTGGGGGAATCACTGCCCAGGTTCGGCAGAGTGAGATAGGTAGCCACGGCAGTGTCGCCAACTTGTACCTACGGCCGCCATCCATTGACACTGCCTGTCATGGGCCGTAACATTAATCTTGTCGTTACGACAATCGTCTGTCCTGCTGTAGATCATCAGCCCAGCGCCCCCATGTCCAAGCCGCCCGCAGCATGACGACCATTCACCTGAACTTCTCTGGACAAGGGGAGTTCTCTTTGTGAAAACGAGATAGTTGTCCAACACCGGCCCAACAGTAATACGGCCCCTGTACTGGCGCGATGGAAAGGTGATGCTGCTCGACCAGACGCACCTGCCTTCAAGCGAGGTGTGGCTGGAGCTTGCCGACTACCGCGCAGTTGTCGAGGCGATCAAGCACATGCGGGTCCGAGGCGCGCCCGCGATCGGCATTGCCGGCGCATACGCCGTGGTGCTCGCCGCCGGTGAGCTCACGGACTACACCCCAGACGAGTTCCAGGTGCGCCTCAAGGCGGCCGCGGATGTGATCGCAAACGCGAGGCCGACCGGCGCCAACCTCGCCTGGGCGGTCCGCCGCATGATGGCGCACGCCCACGTGGTCACCTCACCCAGTTCTGCGGAGAAGCAGCTCCTGGCTGAAGCCCTGCGGATCCATGAAGAGGATGAGAAGGCTAACCGCCGCATGGGCAAGCTTGGCGCGGACCTGCTCCCACAGGGCGCCGGCGTGCTCACACACTGCAACACCGGAGCGCTCGCCACCGGGGGCCATGGCACAGCGCTTGGCGTTATCCGCAGCGCGTGGGAAGCCGGCAAGCTGGGGCACGTGTACGCCACGGAGACGCGGCCCCTCCTCCAGGGCGCGCGCCTGACGGCCTGGGAGCTTATGCACGACCATATCCCGGCGACGCTGTTGCCGGACTCCGCCGCCGGCCAGCTCATGCGGCAGCGGAAGGTGCAGGCCGTGATCGTAGGCGCGGACCGAATAGCGGCCAACGGCGACACCGCAAACAAGATAGGCACCTATAGCCTGGCCGTGCTGGCGAAGGAGCACGGAATACCTCTCTATGTGGCGGCACCCTTCAGCACAATCGACCTCACCCTCTCGTCCGGAGAAGGGATAGTCATAGAGGACCGCTCGGCCCGCGAGGTAACGCACTTCGGCGGGTACAAGTCCGCGCCGGACGGCATAGCCGTGATGAACCCGGCGTTCGACGTGACTCCGAACGACTATATCGCGGCAATAATCACTGAGCTTGGCGTGGCCAGGAAGCCGTACACCACCGGCCTGGCGAATCTCAAAAAGGCGCATACACATGGCTGAAGTCAAGCTGGCGTTCATTGGCGGCTCCGGCCTCTACAATATGGAGGCGCTCACGGACAAAGAGGAGCGCGCCATAAAGACCCCGTTCGGTGAGCCGAGCGACAAGGTTGTCATCGGGACCCTGTCGGGTCATCGCGTGGCGTTCATCCCCCGCCACGGCCGCGGCCACCGGTACTCCCCTTCGGAGATACCGGCGCGGGCAAATATCTACGCCCTCAAGACCCTGGGCGTGGAAAGGCTGGTCTCCATCAGCGCCGTCGGCAGCCTGAAGGAAGAGGTCCGGCCGCTGGACATGCTGGTGCCGGACCAGTTAATCGACCGGACCCGCGGCTTCCGTCCGAGCTCGTTCTTCGAAAAGGGCATCGTGGCCCATGTCGGGTTCGCTGACCCCTTCTGCCCTCAGCTACGGGCGTCCCTGCACGCCACGTCCGAGAAGCACGTTGCGACCCACAACAGCGGCACATTCGTCGTCATGGAGGGGCCCCAGTTCTCAACCCGCGCGGAGTCCGAGCTCTATCGCTCGTGGGGCGCGAGTATTATCGGCATGACCGCGCTGCCCGAGGCGAAGCTGGCCCGCGAGGCGGAAATCTGTTACGCCACCCTTGCGCTGGTCACCGACTACGATTGCTGGCGCCAGGGCGAGGAGGTAGTTTCCGTCGAGCTGGTCGTCGCCAACCTTATGAAGAATGTCGCCAACGCGCAGAAGATCGTCCAGGACCTGGTTGGCGCTCTCCCGGAGAAGCGAGACTGTACCTGCGGCGCCGCGCTCGAGAACGCGATCATCACCGGGCGAGAGCACCTGAGCAAGGAGACCCGGACGCGGCTCTCGGCGATTATTGGGAAGTACGTGAAGTGACAGCCGGCAGTCAGCAGTGAGTAGTCGGCAGTCGGCCGAAGAAACGGCAGTAAGACAAAAGGCCGGGGAACGAGTATCATATACAACCGGACTTCGGATTGGCCCAGGCAGGGCCGGAGGTTAAGATAATGCCCAGAAGAGAGCCAGGAGAGCCGTATTACAGGCTCACAGTGGATGAGGCCGGTAAGATGCACGGCAAGCCGGACACGATGTTTATCGACGTCCGCAAGCCGGACGAATACCGGTCCGGACACGTCAAGAACGCAACGCTCATCCCCGTGGATGACGTGCTCGCAAAGGTAGACGACCTCCCCAGGGACAAGAACCTGGTGTTCATCTGCGCGGTGGGCGCAAGGAGCGGGCTCGCCTGCGAGATGGCGGCAGCCATGGGGCTGGACCAGGAGAAGCTCTTCAGCGTGGACGGCGGAACGCCCGTCTGGATACAGAAGGGTCTGCCGACGAGCCGGGGCAACGAGCCGTAAGAGAGAAAATCAAGCGCAGAGTGCGCAGAGTTTCAGGACGCAGAGAAACACAAGGAGAAAGTCAATGAACAAGTCGAAGCGAAGGGCCTGGGAGAAGCATCGCAAGACCCAGAAGAGGATTAAGGCCAAGCGCAAGGCCGAGAAGGCGTAGGCATGTCCGTACTCGTCGTTGGGTCTGTCGCGTACGATACTGTCAAGACTTCCGCCGGGGAGCGCGTGGACGCCCTGGGAGGGTCAGCGACGTTCTTCTCCGTATCCAGCAGCTACTTCACACCAGTGAGCCTTGTTGCGGTTATCGGAGAAGACTTCCGGAAGCACGACATCGACCTGCTCAAGTCTCACGGCGTGGAGACCGCTGGCCTGGAGAAAGCGACGGGGAAGACGTTCCGGTGGTCCGGCGTGTACGGCGCCGAGGACGTTAACACACGCACGACGCTGGATACCCAGCTCAATGTGTTCGCCAACTTCAAACCCAAGCTTAACCCGGACCACAGGAAGCACCAGTACCTTTTCCTCGCGAACATACACCCTGCCCTGCAGCTCGATGTGCTGGGCCAGATGGCGTCCCGCCCCAAACTTGTGGCGCTGGACACGATGAACTTCTGGATAAGCGGCGAGCGGCAGGCGCTGGGCAAGGTCGTCCAGAAGGTTGACGTGCTGTTCATGGACGAAGGAGAGGCGCGCAGCTTCTCCGGGGAGGCGAACCTCCTGAAGGCTGCGAAGCGCATCATCTCCATGGGCCCGCACACGATGATCATCAAGCGCGGAGAGCACGGCGTGCTGGTGTTCCGGAAGGACTCCATCTTCGCCGCTCCGGCGTTCCCTCTGGAGACGGTCGTGGACCCCACGGGCGCGGGCGACTCTTTTGCCGGCGGTTTCATGGGCTATCTTGCCGCCACCGGCGACCTGAGCGCGAACGGCTTCCGCCGCGCGGCGATCCTGGGCTCCGTGATGGGCTCGTTCGCCGTGGAGAGCTTCAGCCTGGACCGCATTCACACCCTGACGAACAAAGATATTGAGTCACGTTTCAGGGGCCTCTCGTCCCTGACGCAGTTCACGCCGCTTTCGGCCGGCGAGAGCCTGCCGTGGCGGAAGAATGGTAGTTAGTAGGGCAGAACAGCCGTAGCCCTCACCCTTTGGGTCAAAGCACCCAAAGGCCTCTCCCTCGGGGAGAGGAGGAAGACCACAACACGATCGATTCCGTCCCCAGGAGGACCGTTTTGGCGACCAAAACAACGAAGTCGTACAAGGGCGACGTTAAGGACCTTGGACTCGCGGCCGACGGCGTTCGGCGCATCCAGTGGGCCGCGCGAGAGATGCCGGTGCTCAGGCAGATCGGCGAGCGGTTCTCGAAGGAGAAGCCGCTCAAGGGCATTAGAATGGCGGCTTGCCTGCACGTCACGTCGGAGACGGCCAACCTGGCGATCGCCCTCAAGCAGGGCGGCGCGGACGTGGCCCTGTGCGCCAGCAACCCGCTGAGCACGCAGGACGACGTGGCGGCGGCGCTGGTTGCTGAGTACGGCATCCCCACATTCGCCATCAAGGGCGAGAACAACGAGACCTACTACAAGCACCTTAACGCGGTAGTAGACGTCAAGCCGCAGATAACGATGGACGACGGCGCTGACGTTGTATCGGCCCTCCACACGACCCGCAAGGAGGCGCTCAAGGACATCGTCGGCGGCACCGAGGAGACGACGACCGGCGTCATTCGCCTCAACAGCATGGCCAAGAGCGGGACGCTCAAGTTCCCTGTCATCGCTGTCAACGACGCTCTCACCAAGCACCTGTTCGACAACCGCTACGGCACCGGCCAGAGCACCATCGACGGCATCACCAGGGCGACGAACGTCCTGTGGGCCGGCAAGAAGGTGGTCGTTGCCGGTTACGGCTGGTGCGGCAAGGGCGTGGCGATGCGCGCCAAGGGCCTCGGCGCCAGCACAATCGTCACCGAGGTGGACCCCATCCGCGCCCTCGAGGCTGCGATGGACGGCCACCTGGTGATGTCGATGGACGAGGCAGCGAAGGTCGGTGATATCTTCATCACGCTCACTGGCGGCATGAAGGCGATCGACAAGAAGCACGTTGAGGTGATGAAGGACGGCGCGCTGATCGCGAACAGCGGCCACTTCAACGTTGAGATCAACATCCAGGCAATGGAGGAGCTTGCGGACAGCAAGCGGCAGGCCAAGCCTTATGTGGATGAGTACCTGATGGGCAATGGAAGGCGCATCTACCTGCTGGGTGAGGGCCGCCTTATCAACCTGGCCGCCGCTGAGGGCCATCCCTCCGCGGTCATGGACAT
Source organism: SAR202 cluster bacterium (assembly GCA_016872355.1). Classification (NCBI taxonomy): domain Bacteria; kingdom Bacillati; phylum Chloroflexota; class Dehalococcoidia; species SAR202 cluster bacterium. The sequence continues at coordinate 24,053 of VGZY01000028.1, forward strand.
GAGCTTCGCCAACCAGGCGCTTTCCGCCGAGTACATGGTGGAGAACGCACACAAGCTGGAGAAGAAGGTCTACTCGGTGCCGGCCGAAATCGACAAGGAGATCGGCCGCCTCAAGCTCCAGGCCATGGGCATCAAGATCGATGTGCTCACCGAGGAGCAGGATAAGTACCTGGCAAGCTGGGAGATAGGCACCTAAGCCTTGATTTATTCCGGCAAACAGGTAAATCTCAATAGTGGTTTTGCGGCCCTCCGGGAGGGCCGGAGCAAGTCTGAACGCGAGCGCGTGAGGCGGCGGCGCCGGTCATGCGCGCGTACCCAGGGAGGGTCCTTTTCATATGCCGTCTACGTTCTCCACTTCCCCTAAATACCTGTACACGTCCGAGTCCGTGACAGAGGGGCACCCCGACAAGCTTTGCGACCAGATTTCCGACTCCGTGCTCGATGCGCTCATCGCCATCGACCCCATGTCCCGCGTTGCCTGCGAGTCGGCGACAACCACCGGCCTCGTTGCCGTGATCGGCGAGATCACGACGAACGCCAGGGTGGACATGCAGGCGATCGTCCGCAACGCCATCAAGGAGGCCGGCTACACGGACCCCGCGTACGGCTTCGACTACCAGTCGTGCGGGGTGATGGTATCCATTGGCCAGCAGTCGCAGGACATTTCCGGCGGAGTGACAAACTCCCTCGAGACCCGCGGCAACAAGGACGGCAAGTACGACGAGGTTGCGGCCATCGGCGCCGGAGATCAGGGCATGATGGTCGGATTTGCCTGCAATGAGACGCCGGTGCTCATGCCGATGTCCATCTACCTGGCGCACGGCATCTGCCGCCGTCTGGCAGAGATGCGCAAGAACAAGACCCTCAAGTACCTGCGGCCGGACGGCAAAGCGCAGGTTACGGTTGAGTACTCCATGGGCGTGCCAAAGCGCGTCCACACAGTTGTAGTCAGCACGCAGCACAGCCCGGACGTCGACCAGGCTACCATCCGCAAAGACGTCATCGAGCACGTTGCAAAGCACGTCATCCCAGCCAATCTGCTGGACAAGGACACCGTCTTCCACATCAACCCGTCCGGCCGCTTCGTCACCGGCGGCCCCGTCGGCGATGCGGGCCTGACCGGCCGCAAGATCATCGTGGACACGTACGGCGGAGTTGCCCGCCACGGCGGCGGCGCGTTCTCCGGCAAGGACCCCACAAAGGTGGACCGCTCGGCCGCTTACGCCGCGCGCTACGTGGCGAAGAACATCGTCGCGGCCGGCCTGGCGGACAGGCTGGAGATCCAGATCTCCTATGCCATCGGCGTCGCAAAGCCGGTGTCCGTAGCCGTCGAGACGTTCGGCATGGGCAAAGTGCCGGACAGCACAATCGTGGACCTGGTCAACAAGAACTTCGACCTGCGCCCGGGCGCGATCATCCGCGACCTCGGCCTGCGCCGGCCGATCTACAAGCAGACGGCCACCTACGGCCACTTCGGCCGCAACGACCTGGACCTGCCCTGGGAGCGCACGGACAAGGCAGCGCTGCTCAAAGCAGAGGCGTTCGCAAAGCCGGTGAAGGCGTAGGGATTAAGAGCAGAGGGCGCTGAGGGAAGACGCAGAGTTTAAGAGATTTATTAAGTGAGGCCCCGAGATTTCGGGGCCTCGCTGACTTATTTTCTCCCCCTCGATGGGGGAGATGTCGCCGCTTTGGGCGACAGAGAGGGTGATTGGGGTGGTAGCGTGGCGGTGTCTTCGTTTTCGTAGTGGCGGACTGCGTCCGCTGGGTTGGGTACGGAGAGGGAGGACAAGGCAAGCATCCTCTCCCTCCCCCTCCATCGAGAACCCTCGATAGGCCCGGGTATCATTTAGCCGCATCCATCCCCCGGAGGTACCCCACCGTGGCCCCATCGAAGTCCGCAGTCGCGCTTGAGAATCTGAGGAAGCGCGGCGCCGTCTACGGCAGGCTCGGCATAAAGCCGGTCATCAACGCGTTCGGCACCGATACGAAGCTCGGCGGCTCGATTATGGAGCCGGAGACGGCGGCGGCCATGGCCGAGGCGAGCAAGGTGATGGTCCACATGCACGAGCTGGTGGAGAGGGCGGGTGAGGTTATCGCAAGGCACACCGGCGCCGAGGCGGGGCTGGTGACGGCGGGCGGCGCGGCGGCGATGGTGCTGCAGGCGGCGGCGTGCATGACCGGCAATGATCCGGGCAAGGCGCTTCAACTGCCGGACACGACGGGGATGAAGAACGAGTTCGTCATCAAGAAGATGCACACGCACAAGTACGTGCAGCAGTGGCGTGAGGCGGGCGCGAAGCCGGTGTGGGTGGGAGACGAGAAGGGCGCGACTCCCGCGCAGATCGAAGCCGCCATCGGCCCCAACGCCTTCGGCCTCGCCTTCATCGCATCGCGCGCCCTGCCCGACTCCTTCGACGGGCTGGACGTGATGGTCAAGATCGCCCACAAGCACGGCCTGCCGATCATGGTGGACGCGGCTGCGATGCTCCCGCCCGTGGAGAACCTCCGCCGCTTCATCGACCACGGCGCGGACATGGTCTCCTTCAGCGGCGGCAAGGCGATCCGCGCGCCGCAGTCGAGCGGCATCCTGGCCGGACGCAAGGACCTGATCGCGGCGGCGTCTCTCAGCAACAGCCCCAACCAGGGCGTCGGGAGACCCACAAAGGTGTGCCGCGAGGAGATCGTCGGCCTCGTCACCGCCCTTGAGAGCTACGTGAAGCGCGACCACGCCGCGGACATGCGCCGCTGGCGGCAGCTAGACCAGGTGATCATCGACGCGATCAGCGAGATCCCCGGCGTGACCGCCCGAATCGACCAGCACGATTGGACCGCGCCGGTGCCGGAGGTATCGGTGAGCTTCACCCCGGAGTGGCGCGGCCCCAAGCCGCAGGAGGTCGTCGCGGCGCTGGCTGCCGGCGACCCTGAGATCATCGTCGCGCCCGCCAAGCGTCCCGGCGAGGCGTTCTTCATCAACCCACACGGCTTCCTTGACGGCGAGGCGGAGCTAGTGGCGGAGCGCGTGCGCGCGGTGCTGGAGAGGAAGAGGTAATCCGAAGACATCTCTCCGCCTGCCCCAGAATTCCCCGCCGGGGTATGGGGTACAGCCCCGATTCGATGACTCATCGGGGTCCAGAGCGAGGTACGAGGTACGGTCAACAGCCGAGCAGACAGTCACCCTCATCCTTCGGCCAAAGCGCCGAAGACCTCTCCCGTCGATGGAGAGGTAAGAAAGGGACAGGCAGCCACCTAACCCCTGCCGCTCCCTCAGATTCGCTACGCTCTTACGGGACCTGCGACTCGGAGGGAAGGGGTTCTGAGGCAGGCGGCTATGCCGCCTGAACGGGAGTCTGAGGGCGGAGCCCTCAGGGATTTATCCCCTCTCCCCTCTCAGGGGAGAGGGCTAGGGAGAGAGGTAGGGGTCTGGGGCGGAGCCCCAGATTCCTAATTGTTTTTCCCCTTCCGCCGAAGGCAGGAAGGGGTCAGGGGATGGTCCGAGGACATCAGGCAGGTGCGAGTCCCGTTCGCCGCAGACGAGCCTGTCCACGCGCCAGCGACGGCCATTCGGACGCTGCAACGTCGCCCTCTCGCACCATTCCCGTTGTATCATCATAGCTACACAGTACACCCCAGGAGCACCATCCATGCCAATCAAGTTCGGCACAGACGGCTGGAGAGCTATCATTGCCGAGGACTACACCTTCCAGAACGTCCGCTACTGCGCCCAGGCAACGGCCGAGCTCATGAAGGCCCAGGGCAACGGCGACAAGGCGCTCGTCATCGGCTACGACACGCGCTTCGCATCAGAGGACTTTGCGAACGCGGTGGCGGAGGTGGCGGCTGCCAACGGCATCAAGGTGCTCCTCGCCGACCGCGCCTGCCCAACACCTGTGGCCAGCTACAACCTGGTGGCGCGGAAAGCGGCGGCGGGGGTGGTGATCACCGCCAGCCACAACTCCGGCATCTGGAACGGCTACAAGGTGAAGCCCCACTACGGCGGCAGCGCGTCGCCCGAGGTCGTGGCGGAGCTAGAGAAGCTCATCGCTAAGGTGGAGTCCACCGGCAAGGTAAACCGCATCCCCATGGCGGACGCGACTTCGAAGAAGCTCGTCGAGAAGTTCGATCCGGAGCCGCTCTACCTGAGCAACATCGGGAAACTGGTCGACCTGGACGGCATCAAGCGCTCCGGGCTTAAGATTATGGTGGACTCGATGCACGGCGCCGGGTCCGGCTACTTCAAGAAGCTCGTGGCGGGCGGCAAGACGCAGGTTGCGGAGATTCGCGCGGACCGCAACCCGGCCTTCCCCGGCATGGTGCAGCCGGAGCCGCTCGAGCACAACCTGAAGCAGCTCATGGCCGAGGTGCCCGCCCAGAAGGCGAGCGTCGGCGTAGCGACGGACGGGGACGCGGACAGGCTGGGAATCGTGGACGAGAAGGGCAACTTCGTGACGACGCTCCAGGCATTCGCCCTGCTCTGCTACCACCAGCTCGAGGTGCTCAAGAAGCGCGGCCCGCTGGTGCGCTCCATCACGATGACGAGCATGGTGGACCGCCTGGGCCAGATATACGGCGTCCCGGTCTTCGACACGCCCGTCGGCTTCAAGTACCTGGGGCCGATCATGATGAAGGAGGACGCGCTGCTGGCAGGCGAGGAGAGCGGCGGCTACGCCTTCCGCGGCAACATCCCGGAGCGCGACGGCATCCTGAGCGGCCTGATGATCCTGGACCTGATGGTCAAGACCGGCAAGTCGGTGTCGGATCTGCTGAAGGCGCTGAGCGACAAGGTGGGCCCGCACTACTACCACCGCATCGACCTCAAGTTCGACGAGGCCAAGCGCGTGGACATCCTCTCGAAGGTGAAGGCCGCCCAGCCCAGGGCCGTCGCCGGCCGCGCCGTATCGAAGATAGACACGCGCGACGGCTTCCGCTACGTCCTCGACGGCGGCTACTGGTCGCTGGTGCGCTTCTCCGGCACGGAGCCGCTCCTGCGCGTCTACGCGGAGGGGGAATCGCCGGAGCAGGTGACGAAGATGCTGGAGGAGACGCGCGCGCTAGCGGGGGTGTAGGCCTCGCGCGCTACGGCGCCGCGCCCATATCGACGCCAGCAGAAGCGCCAGCGCGAGAGCGGCGAAGGGCGGACCCGATAGGGCCGGCACCGCGCCGAGAATCCCCTGCCCTTTGGCCTCGGGCCCGTCGATCACTTCCACGGTCTCATCTACGTTCACGCTTGCGCCGCCGGCTGCCCTGCGCGCATCGATGATTTAAATAGACTCATTGACCGCGACGTTTCGGCCGGACAGAGCAGTTTGACTGTCTTGAGCGCCGACGCTAACGGTCACCTCTATCAGACGGGCGGGGCCCAGCCGGCTTGCGTCGGTCACTCCAATCGTCTCGGACTGGTTGATCTCGGCGCCCCGCCTGACAATCATCGTGTCCGCTACGCCCACCGATTCGCTCAGCACGATATCGGCCTGTGGGCGCACAACGTTGCCATCGGATACGCCTACCGTCTCGAACACCTCGATCAGCACGTCGTCGCCCTCAGCAACTGCGCGCGACGGGTTGGCCGCGGCCCACAGAGAGACCGCGCCGACCAATAGCGTCACGGCAGCCGTTTTTACAAATCGTCCCACAGGCGACACCTCAGGTACTAGGGGAACGATATCGAGACGCGGACCGTGACGTGCTGGCCCTCAATCAACTCGACCGGAGCCGGCAGCGTAGCCGACGTAAACTCGCGCGATTCCTGGGCCTGGTCAAAAGTGCAACTGTTCGGCGCCACGGTACCGGCGCAAACCCACGCTGTAGTTTGCACGAAGTCGATTACCCCGTCGGTCAAAGCGAACGCCGAGCCATTCAGGACCATAGTCCGCCCCAAATTGCTGTTGCTAACTGTCAGGGTTTCAACGATTTGTGTGCCAGGGGTAGGGACCCCGAGGGTAGGCTCCACGAGAAAACATGCAGACGGCTCGGTCCCTCCGGGCACCTCGACCAAACAAGGTCCACCGCTACCGGTTTCACCAATGGCGACGGCCCACCTCCCCTGGCTCCGGACCCTGCTCAGGACCGCCACGAGATGGCTCGCCCCGGTGTCAGGGTACAGGGCGTTTTCGAACTCGACCACCCTGGCAAGTGTGCCATCAGGGTTCGAGACCTCGATGACCCAGTCGCCGTGCACCTGGATGCCCTCCGCCTGGCCGTCGGACGGCGAGGTGGCGGCAGACCGCTCGGTGGAGGCCAACTCCGCCTCCGACAGTCTGGCGTCGCCGGACGTCACTGCCGCAGCCGCAGGAGCGTCGTCCTGCGCCAAATTCCATGCCGCGCCCGCTATGACCGCCAGCACCGCAACGCCAACAGCGACGGCCCCAGCCCACCTGACCCACCCTCTGGAAAGGTTCAGACCGCGCATCGTAGCCTCCGTTGACAAAGAAGAGTGTTACCACGCGAGAGTGCCGCAAAGGCACCCACTATCGTCGATCTCCGGAAGGAAATATTCAGGAATTCGTCACTGTAAATCCCAAAACGTACGTTCATTGTCCGTATGGCAAGCTGCTTACCGCACCATGAGCGCGTTGATGTACTATTGTCCTCAGCTAATTTTCAGGAGCGTTGCTTTGGCAGAAAACGAGAAGATATACCCGTTCCGCGTCGGCGTTATCGGAGCGGGGTTGAAGGGCTTCGGCCATGCGAACGGATACGAGTGGCACCCGAGGACCAAGGTTGTGGCCATTGCCGACACGGACGCGGAGAACCGGCAGAGGTTCATGGACGCATTTGGCGTTCCGGGCTACAGCGACTACAAGGAGATGCTGGCGAAGGAGAGGATCGATATTGCCGCGCCCATTCTACCGGTCTCACCCAACCCGCCGGTGGTCATCGGATGCGCGCAGGCGGGCGTGAAGGCTATCTATTGCGAGAAGCCGATCGCGGCGAAGCTCTCGGACGCGGACGCGATGGTTGAGGAGTGCAAGAAGCGTAACATCCCCTTCGCGGCAGGCGACGCGTACATCAACATGCCGCAGCACTGGAAGGTGCTGGACCTTATCAAGTCCGGCGAGCTCGGCCACGTGCAGTCAATCAACCTGTACCAGTCGACCATCGAGATTTCCGGCGGCGGGTGCCAGGGCCTCAGCGCGCTCCGGATGTTCGCGGGCTGGTCGGACATCGACTGGCTGACCGGCTGGGTCTCCGGCGACCCCTGGAGCAACGACGATCAGAACATGGGTGGAGTGGTTTGGTTCGCCAACGGCGTCACGGGGTTCATCCATAACAGGCAGACTCCGCGCGACGGCCTTGAGGTGCTGTGCGAGAAGGGTGTGTACTTTACCGATTGGAACAGCGGCCACCTGTATTGCGGCCCGGCGCAACGCAAGTCCTGGGCGCGCGAGCACGAGGATACGCACTTCTTCGACGAGTTCGGCGGCACGGAAGACTGGATGTCTCCCGGCGGCACTCGGCAGAAGGGCGGGATAGTCGCCATCGTGGACGCGATCGAGAAGGGCATCGAGCCGCGCTGCAGCGGCGACAACCTCCGCAAGGTGCTGGAGATCGCCATCGCTCTGCGAGAGTCGGCCCGCCGCGGCCACGCGCCGGTGAAGCTGCCGCTCGAAGACCGCGGCCTGGCGCTCTACCCCATGAAGGACAGGATGCATAGCAAGAAAGAGGCGCTCGGCCGGGAGTGGTACGACCCTGCCTATGCAAAGGCAAGCGTGAAGAAGGACCTGAGGAGCCAGAAGGACAAGGCTTAACGCACGGGCGCCGCAGTCATTTCGACGACGCCCGGGGAGGAGAAATCTGAGCGGTCGCGTTCAGTGGCGCCTGTAACAACGCGCTTCATGCTTTGCCACCCTGAGCGTCAGCGAAGGGTCTAAGAGCGCGCCTGCGAGAGATGAGTATTATCTCCAGGAACGCCCGTAGACCCTTCGCTGACGCTCAGGGTGGCAAGGGTTGGTTATGGCTAATACAAGCCGTTGCTTCCTCTATCGCCCTGGATTTCTGCTCGGAGCACTGTCCTGAGGCCCTGCGAAGGAACGTATCGAAATGGGCATATTTGCAGAAAATGTGTGATCCTATGGACTGGCAACGGCTTTGTAAGGCGGCTACCATGGTTTTGAAAAATCATCAAGTTTTTGAGGAGTGCCCATGGCCCCCAAAAACGGTGT
>VGZY01000029.1 GCA_016872355.1 SAR202 cluster bacterium
GCTGAAGGACGGTCTCGACAATGTCGGACCAAGGCCTGATCGGCCTGCCGCGCTATCTCACATTTTATACATCAGCCAGTCTCTTTTTATCTTACAAGGCCGTTAGACCGAGATTCGCTCTCTCCCAGCGCCGCTGCTATCTCTTCCCTTACCTCCTCGTCCGCCTCCACGCCCTCCCGCGCGCGCAGCGCCGCCTCCGCCTCCGCCCCGCCGATCTTCCCCAGCGCCCACGCCGCGTGCCGCCGCACCAACGGCTCAGCCGTGGCGAGCGCGCGAGCCAGCGCCGGCGCCGCCGCCGGGTCGCCGATGTTCCCCAGCGCTACGCACACGTTCCGCTGGAGGCCGACGCGCTTCGCCCGCTTCACCGCCGAGCCGCGAAACCGCTCCCTGAACGCCTCGTCGTCAAGCTCCAACAGCGGCAGCAGCGCGGGCGCGCCGAAGTCGTGCCGCTGCGCGAACGCCGGGTCGAGCGTTTGCGCGGCCTTGCGGTTCACCGGGCAAACGTCCTGGCAGATATCGCACCCGAATACCCAGTCTCCCACCAGCGGGCGCAGGTCCCTCGGAATCGCCCCCCGCAGCTCGATCGTGAGAAACGAGATGCACCGCCGGTTATCTATCGTGTAGGGGGCAATTATCGCGCCGGTGGGGCACGCGTCGATGCACCTCACGCACTCGCCGCAGCTCTTCTTCAGCGGCGAATCCTCCTCCAGCTCCAGGTCTGTCAGCACCTGCCCCAACAGCACCCACGACCCGTAGCCCTGCGTCAGCACGAGCGAGTTCTTCCCAAACCACCCCACCCCCGACCGCTCCGCCGCGGCGCGGTCGTTCATCGGCCCGTCGTCAACGAACACCCTCGTCCTCACGGGCCTCCCGGCAAGCCGCTGCACCCCTTCGGCCAGGTCGCGCATCTTATCCTTTAATAGAGCGTGGTAGTCTTCGTTCCACGCGTACCGGGCAATCTTGCCCCTTGGGCCGGGAGATGCCAGGTCGCGAGGGCCGGTGTTGTAGCTCTTCGCCAGGGAGATGATCGACCGCGCGCCCTCCAGAAGGACCTCAGGGTGGTTCACCTTGCGCGCGCGGTCCTCTGTATACCAGGGCAGCCCGTCCATCATCCCGTCGCGCACGCGCTGCACCGCCTCGGCCTCGTCCCGCAGGAACGGCACCGCAGAAGCGATGCCTACGACATCGAATCCCAGGGACCGCGCGTACTCTTTTATCGCCCGTTCAAGGTCGCTCATTCTCTACGTATTTCGTAATATCCGGCACTTGGACACATGTGTTAAAATATTCACAAACGTTTACAAACCCTCGGCATGAAGCCATTCTGACAGAGTGCCCCGCGGCTTTTCTACCTGAGTATTTGGTTGACTTGCTCTGTTCCACTCTCTATAATCTCGCAAAACTTTCAGGGGCAGGAGGATTTTAATGGGGGTCCCCCAGTTCAAGGCACTAAGGCGGGCGTACGGTTTCGACGAAGTCGCAATCGCGCCGGGCCATGTGACCATCAATCCGGACCAGACCAACATCCAGTTTTCTATAGACGGCGTGACTCTCAAATCTCCTGTAATCGCGTCCGCCATGGACGCTATCGTCAACCCGGCGTTCGCTGTCGAGTTCGGTAAGCTCGGCGGCCTAGCGGTGATGAATATGGAGGGCGTTCAGGCCCGGTACGATAACCCGCAAGAGGTCATCGACCAGATCGTTGCCGCTCCCCCTGAGAACGTCACGGCCCTCTTCCAGAAGCTCTACTCCGCCCCTATCAAGGAAGACCTTCTGGCGAAGCGTGTCAAGGAGATCAAGGCCGGCGGCGCAGTATGCGCTGTGTCCGTAACCCCAGCCAACACAAAGAAGCTCGCCCCCATCGCGGTCGATGCCGGGGCAGACCTCCTCTGCGTCCAGTCCACCGTAACAACCGCCCGCCACGTCTCCAAGAGCGTGCGCGGCCTCGTCTTCTCCGAGCTCCTTGAGATGGTAAACATCCCCGTCATCGTCGGCAACTGCGTCGCGTACGACGTCGCCCTGGAGCTCATGGAGACCGGCGTGCACGGCGTCCTCGTCGGCGTAGGCCCCGGCGCGGCCTGCACCACCCGCGAGGTGACGGGCGTCGGCGTTCCGCAGGTCACGGCGACCATGGACTGCGCGGCGGCCCGCGAGGAGTACTATCGCAGGACAGGCCGGTACGTCCCCATCATCACGGACGGCGGCATCAGGACGGGCGGCGACCTGTGCAAGGCATTCGCCTCGGGCGCCGACGCGGTTATGATCGGCACGCCGTTCGCTCAGACGAAGGAAGCGCCCGGCAAGGGCTACAACTGGGGCATGGCCACGCCGCACCCCGTTCTTCCGCGCGGTACCCGCGTGAAGCCCGGCGTGAAGACCACCCTCCAGCAGCTCATGTACGGCCCGACGTCCAAGCACGACGGCACCCAGAACCTCATGGGCGCTCTGCAAGTCTGCATGGGCATGGTGGGCGCGTTCAACATCCGCGACTTCCATGAGAAGGCGGAGCTCATCATCGCCCCGTCCATCAAGACCGAAGGCAAGCACTACCAGCTCGGCCTGGAGTAGGCAGGATCAAGGTCCCGGACCAATCGTAGAGGCGTCCGCCGCGGCGGACGCCTCTACATTTTTTTCACCTCTGTTCCCCTTCCTGCCTTCGCAACGCTCTGGTTTAATATACCGCAACGTTCAAACGCTCACGGTGCTCCGGCAAATGGATTATGTGGTCCGCGTAAGCCCCCGCGCCCGGCGCGTCATCCTCCGCGTCACGCGCGCGGAGGGGCTTGTCGTCGTCGTTCCCCCAGGCTTCAATAAGAAGAACATCCCCGGAATCGTCGAGGCCCGCCGGGCGTGGATCGACCGTGCCGTCCAGCGCATCGGTAAGCCGGAGGCCCTGGCCGCTCCGCATGTCGTAGACCTGCCGGCGCTCGGGGAGTCCTGGACCGTCTTCTACGTCCCTTCAGAGAAGAACGAAGTCCGGCTCACCCCAAACTGCCACGGTACGCTGAGGATCGAGGGACAGGTGGAGAGCATCGAGACGGTGGTAGACGTGCTCAAGCAGTGGCTGACCGTCAAGGCCAAAGCCCACCTTTTCCCCTGGCTCCAGGCGGTCAGCGCCGAAACGCGCCTCCCCTACGGCCGCGCCGGTGTCAGGAGCCAGAGCACGAGGTGGGCCAGCTGCTCGAAAGACGGCAACATCAGCCTCAACCGCAGCCTGCTTTTCCTTCCGCCGGAGCTGGTCCGCCACGTCTTCATCCACGAGCTCTGCCACACGAAGCACATGGACCACTCTCCAAAGTTCTGGAAGACCTTTGAGAAGCTGGAACCGGACTGCAGGAAGCTGGAGGCCCAGGTGAAGCGCGCCGAGAAGCATGTCCCCATCTGGGCGCAACCTCGCGGCCCAGGTTGATCAGAACAAATCTGCCCTCGCCAACGTCTATTGGATATGGACGGCGAGAATTTAAACAGTTCATTGGGCTATAATTGGAGCATCCCTGTGTAAACCGGGCCGGCATCAGAGCCCCATGCAATACGAACTGGAGAGTAGTTATGGCTAAGACTATCTGTAGTCAGAGTTATCTCGGTCTCGGGCTTCTATTGTCCATCCTGCTGTTTGCTCTCGTAGGCTGCGCGCCGGACGCCGACCCATTCGCGGTGGGAGACCGCGCGCGGACTCCCACGCCTGTCGGCACCTTCAACCCGAACGCAACTCCCGTACCCACAACCGACCGCTCTGGTTCGGCCAGCACGATCATCGGCAAGGGCATGATCAAGTTCGCGGACGACGGCACCAACAACGTCCAGTTCGGCAGCACTCTCGTCGGTTACATCATGGTGTGGGGCTACGGCTACTCCGCCGAGCTCGTGAACGTGAGAGAGGCCGGCTACCAGAAGGCGCTTGAAGACGGACTGGTCGATGTTGCTGTAGACGTCGATAAGACCGCTGACGCGGACTGGTACAACGCCCAGATCGCCGCGGGCAAGATCATCGACGCCGGCTCACTGTACGGCGCGGACTCCAACAAGCGCATTATCGTCGTATCCACGTTCAGGGACAGGGCCGCGGAGCTCGTGGACTTCCTGGCCAAGGCGGTCCCCGGCCAGGAGGCCGTGGACAAGCTCACCGCACAGATGACCGGCGGCCGAACAGGCATCCGCGCCAACGTGGCAGCCCTTATCTACCTCAAGGACTCTGCCTCCAACTGGCCCTCGTGGGTCACACCCGCCGTTAAGGAGGGCGTAGACGCCGCCGTGGCGGCCGGCAAGTCCAGCCTGCTCAACCGGGCCTGTATCCCAGACGGCGGCGCGGGCGGCGGCAGCCCCAACTGCGGCACCTAGCAACTCGATCTGGACCTGCCCCCAGAGTGGACCCGGACTTCCCGGGTCCACTCTGTATTTGAAAATGGTAATATATCGCCACAAATACCAGGGGGGTTAGACCGATGGCGACCAGTTTCAATCTTTCGCACCGAGTAGCCGTTCTGCTCCCTGCCATTTCAGCGCTTTTCGTAATCACCTTGCTTTCGACGGCGTGCACGCCGGACGCCGATCCCTTCCGCCCGCGCGCCACGGCAACCCCGGACCCCGCCTCCACCGTCGCAACCTCCGGCGGGCCAACGACGGCCGAGGACCTGAGCGTCCTTAACCGCAACCCCGAGCTTCTCGGCAAGGGCACCATTCGTTTTTCGAACTCCGGAGTGAACACAACGTCCTTCGGCAGCACCCTCGCCGGCTACATCGTCGTGTGGGGCTACGGCTACTCGGCAGAGCTCGTTGATACAAAAGAGTCGGGCTTCAAGCAGGCAGTGGAAGCAGGACTTGTCGATGTTGTCATAGAAGCATTGGAAACGGACGAGGCGGACTGGTACAATGCCCAGACATCCGCAGGCAAGATGTTCGACGTAGGTTCTTTATATGGCCCCACGTCCGACAAGCGAATAATGGTCACCGCAGCGTTCAAGAACAGCGCGCCGGACTTGACCGAGTTCCTTCAAAAGCTCAGCGTCGGCGAGGAAGGCATTACAACCATCACGGCCGGCATAACCGGCGGGCGCACAGGCATAACGCCTGCCGTCGCGACGCTGCAGTACCTCAAGACCAACGAGGAGACGTGGGCCGGGTAGACAGATACCGCTGTGAAGGATGCCGTCCTTGCCGCGATAGCCGGAGGCAAGACCAGCCTGCGCAACCGCGCATGCATCCCGGACGGCGGCCACGGCGGCGCAGGCAGCCCGAACTGCTAGACAATCACGTCTCGTGGAGTAGATAATGCACCGCTTCGACCGGAACTTTGCATTTGCGCTTCTCGCCGCTCTCGCAGTCGCGTCCATCGCGCTGACCGCCTGCGGCCAGCGCTCAACTCCGCTCCTGCGCCAGGGCACGGTGCTGCCGAGCACGCCCCTGCCGGGCTCAAACGCAACGCCGATACCGCTCATAACCGGCACTCCGCTCAGTAATGACATCGTCGGCAAGGGCACTATCCGCTTCGCCAACCATGGTGAAAACAGGATCGCCCTCGAGAGCACGCTGGTGGGCTATTTCATGGTGTGGGGCTACGGCTACTCGGCAGAGCTGATAGACACAAAGGAAGCGGGAAACAAGGCAGCCTTCGACCAGGGCCTCGTGGACGTTGTCATGGAAGTGGACCGGGTAACGGACGCCGAGTGGTACAACTCAGGCATATCTTCCGGAAAGATCGTGGACGCGGGCTCCCTGCTGGGCGCATCATCGGACAAGCGCATAGTGGTGCAACCGGCGCTGAGACAGAGCTCCCCAGAGCTCGTAAGTTTTCTCGGCTCGGTGACGCTCGATGACGCAACCATAGCCAATTACGCCGCAAGCATCACAACCGGCCGCGTGGGAGTCTCCCCTACCGTTGCGACTCTTACATACCTGAAATCAGGCACTACATGGTCGACGTGGGCGCCCCAGGACATCATCGCAGGGGTGACCGATGCGATTTCTACCGGCAAGACCAGCCTCCGGAACCGGGGCTGCATTCCCATTGGCAATGAGGGCGGTGCGACGACCATGCGGTGCATACAGTAAAAGTTCAATTTCGAGGAGCCCTGGATGATTCGGAATCGACTCTTGCGGCACTTGGCGCTACCGGCGGTCCTGGCCGGACTCTTCGCCCTGGCGGCCTGCGCGCCGGAGGCCGATCCGTTCAACGTCGGAGACAGGGCCGCCCTGTCGGCCGGCACGCCGTAGAGCCCCGCGGCCGCGCCGGCGGACGGAACGCCGGCGGCAGCCGCCACACCGGGCCTGACCAACAATGCGGTTGCCTCGCAGGCGTCCGAAGGCAACGGAACGGTGCGATTTGCTGACTGGACCGACGACGAGGTCAGCCTGCTCAACAACCTGCTGGGCTACATTATCGTCTGGGGCTATGACTACAAGGTCGACCTCATAGACGTGAACGAATCTGGCTACCAGGCGGCGCTCACGGGCGGCGCCGTAGACGTGGTAGCGGAGGTGCCGAAGGCAGACGCCGGGGAATGGCTTGCGGCGCAGTCCAGCGCGGGGGCCGTGGTTGACGCGGGCTCCGCCTTTGGAGCGGGCTCCGATATTCGCATCGCCAGCACGGCATCCCTCAAGCAGACCGCCCCGGAGATCGCCGAGTTCCTGCGCACGGTCTCCGCGGACAAGGCCGCGATCGAACGCCTCGCGGCACAGATCACCGGTGGCCGCACCGGCGTGAAGCCGAACGTCGCCGCACTCATGTACCTCAAGGACAATGAGACCGCCTGTACTTCATGGGTGCCGAAGCCCGTCGCAGAGGAGGTAAGGGCCGCCCTGGCAGCAGGCAAGACCAGCCTGCTCAGGCGCAACTGCATCCCTTGAGGCGGCTCCGGCAACACCAGTGAGCCCGCCTGCTCGCGAATCAATTAGCCGATCGTCACCATTAAATGTTGCCAGGCAAAATGATGACAGGCTCCCCGATGTATCGGGGCGCCTGTCCCGTACCAGTCCGTCTCCGGCTACAGCCCTCTCTCGCATGTACTGAAGGGCCGTATTCCCTGAGCCCCGGCTCATCTGGCCGAATTGAAGTCCTCTGCCTTGACGCCCTGACGGGGCGTGTTCCCTGAGCCCAGCCCAACGGGCTGGGTAAGGTCCGACATCCCAAACTGCCTGAAGGGCCGTGTTAAACCCACACCGAGGGATGCGCCCGCTAGAACCCCAGTATGCGCTTTGCCGTCCCGCCCATAATCATCGCCATCTCGCTCTTCCCGATGAAGTTCGTGCAGTACTTCTCAATGTACTGCCGCGACTGTCGGTAAGTGCAGAACCGGTTCTGGAACGGCATATCGGTGCCCCAGAGCAGGTGGTCGGCGCCGATGTTCTTTAGCATCGCCTCCAGCGTGGGCCACACCTCCCTGTACGGGTAGTCGAACAGGTCACCGAGGCGCACGGGGAAGCATACCTCCAGGTTGCAGTTCTCGCCCTTGAACGGCGCCCAGATATCGGCAGGCAACACGATCTTGTTGCCGTCAAGGAAGAGTCTCCACGGAAAACCGTGCGTGAGGCTGCAGACGTTGTTCGGGTAACGCTCCATCCACTTCATCAGGATCCGGTGCTCGTTCAGGTAACCCTGTATTTCATCCGCCTTCGTCCGCTTCCTGTTGCGGAAATCCGGCCCCGTGCCCAGGGTGAAGAATACGGGCACGTTGAGCTTCGTCACGGCCTCCCAGAACGGCCGGTACCAGTTATCGTCCCATGACTCCGGCCCCGATGCGTACCCGAGCGGGTTGAACTTGATCGCGTCCAGCCCGTGGACCTTCACTGCGTCGGTCACTTCCTGGATGACGGCGTCCGTATCGTCCTTTATGCGCCACTCGTCCACCGGGATCATGGACTTCAGGCGGCCCGGCATCACTTTCTTGCACTCGGCCAGGTACGCGGAATCGCGGCCCAGCATCGGGTCCGTGTGGATAAGCGCCGCGTTAACCCCGGCATAGTCCATCTCGCTGCTAAGGCTGAACGGCGTGAACTCCAGGTTGCGCAGGTTCGGCGGAAAGAACTGCTTGGTGTACTCGTCCCCGTTGTAGTTCCAGACCATCCTGCCCCGGGCGTAGTTGGCCCTGAACTGCAGGTCCGGCAGCTGCATGAGGTCGGTTGACGCCTTCGGGTTGAGCACGTCGGACGGCCCCGGCTGCAGGTCCTTGATCCTGTATGCCGGCTGTTGGTGGCCGGAGTACCCCGCCTGCGCGAACCGCATCCTCACCGCCCCGCTCTCATGCCCGCCCGGCGTATCGATCGGCGTAAAACAGTACACGTGCGAGTCGATAATCATATCTGTGGACGCCTTTCCTTAAGTTCGCTGTCAATGCTACCGTCGCCCGGGGATAGCAACGCGGTGTGATTGCCGGCGCCGTCCCGCTACCCCGGGAAGCCCACCGGCGCTCCGCTGAAGTACGCTTCGTCACCGAAGTGCGGGAACATACCGAAAAGGTCCTTTTCCTTCTCATCCCACACCAGCCCCGTCTCGCAGTAGGCAGTCGAGCCGTGCGCCGGAGGGTTATAGATAGGGTTCGTCAGCAGGTCAGAACGGTACCACGTGGACCTGTGCTTGAAGGATGTCCCAACTGGGTACCGGTCAAATATGAAGCCCTTGAGCCGCGGGTTCTTCTTCTGCGACTCGATCCCCTCACCGAACTTCGTGTACTTCGCCAGCTCCGGGCGCACCTGCTGGACCTCTGCGATCGATAGCAGCTCGCTGTCGTTCCGCATGAAACACGCGTTGCCCTGCGGGTCTACCATCGCCCACTTCTTCTGCTCCGCCGACCAGAACTCCGCCGTGAAGTGGCCGAACCAGCCGTCAGGCTGCTGGTTTGTGAACACCGCGCACCGGGCGGGTATGCCCACGGCCTGCGCGCAGCTAACGAAGGTGGCGGAGAAGTGTACACAGTGGACCAGCGGCCGCATGCCGTTGTGGCCCCGCTGCTTTGAGCCCCAGTCAAAGACCGTCTCCGGGTCCCAGGGGGCATTCTGCATCGTTATTACCGTGTTGGCGTGCTCAATGTTGCTGGAGAGCCACCCCATAATCGCCTGGGCCTTCTCAAGGGAGCTACCCTTGCCCTTCGCTGCCTCAGGAATAACCCGGCGTAGGGACTCCATCCGCGCGGTGCCCGGATCCTCCCACTTGAACGGCGGAGGAGGCGCGTCCTGCCCATCCTCCAGCCGAACGCGGAGTATGTACTCGGCGCGGAAAGTGTTCAGGTAGCCCATGTGGTGGTTGCGCCACTCAGCGCCGCTGTTGTCGCTGATGAAGCTCCGCGGCGCCTCGTACCCGGACTCCAGCCCAATCGACCATGCGTTCATCGCCGTTGCATCGCACCATAGCTCGAATACATTCTCGCCCCGTCGCAAGTGCTTTGCCTCAACCGTGAACTGGTACCACCTGTACCAGGGCATCGGCATCGCGGGCAAGGTAGCGATCTCCCGCCCGTTCACGGAGAAACGCAGCGGGACTTTCGAGTCCGGGTACGCCCGCATAAGCGCGTATACTGTGGCGCTCTTTGAAGTCGCGGGGAGGTCAAGCACCTTCCGCGCCCGGCGGAAGGTCGTCAGCTCCTCGCTCATGTTCGGCTGGCCGTGACCGGCCTCTGTGTAGAACAGCTTGCTCATCGAAAGGACTCCCGGTCCGCCCCTGGGCTATTAATAAGGTAAGGCAGCGGCCTTACTGTGTTATCCTGTCGCACGGTATTATATCCAACAGGCCGACTTTGTGCGCGAGGTGAAAGCTATGACCGGCAGGTTCCCAACGGCGGAGATGGACGCCGTCGCCCGGGCATTCCCGGGCCGCCTGGGATTCTATGTGGAAGATATCAATACAGGCGACTGCCACCAGTACGCCGCGGACCGCAGGTACCCTACCGCCAGCGTATGCAAGGTGACCGTCCTGATCGAGCTGTTCCGGCAGGCACGGGACGGCGCCATCTCTCTTGACACTCGCGTACGAGTGCCGGACAACGTCTCCTCCCTCGGCTCCGGCATGCTGTCAATGCTCCAGGACACCCCCGAGCTGACTCTGCTGGACTACGCCCGACTCATGATCATCGTCAGCGATAACATCGCCACCGATACATTGATGGGCATCCTGGGCAACAAGAACATCAACGCCACGCTCGACCGGCTGGGGTACCCCGAGACCCGGACCACCGTCACCATTGGCGAATACCACTACCGCATGCGCAACCTGGGCCACCTCCCCCGCAACCGCGAAAGCGACGCGCTCCAGCGAGGCTCGGACAAATACCCGCTGGACTATTCGTCAGTATCGTATACGGACTCGCTGGAAAATAACGTCGCCAGGCCCGTAGACATGGCGGACATGCTACGTAGAATGCACCGGGGCGAAATGGTGGACGCATCCGCCTCCGTGGCCATGCTGGACATCATGAAGCAGACCAACTACGTACAAGGCATACGTAAACACCTGCGCCCCGGCACACCTATAGCCCACAAAAGCGGCTCCTCCGGCATCATAAAAGGTCATGTGGGATAGTCTACCTCCATTCCGGGCCGATGATAGTCTCGGCTTTTGCTCTGGCGAACGACAAGCAGGTGGACGGGGCGGGGGCGATTGCGGAGATCGGAAGGCTTGCCGTAGGCGCTTACTCAAAGGAGAGCCTCGTGTAGGCCAGGGCGTTGATATTGTTAGTGGAGGCCCTTACCCTGCTTATCAGCATCGGCAATGGTCGCCTCCCAATCAGGTATCGGGCTAGCACTGTGCGATATGGTGCTAGCCCGATCTGCGTCTAGGGGCACCACCAATGGCAATTGCTGTGGGGGTGCGGTATTCGCAGTCCCGCAATTAGCCTAATCTATAGGTGGCGCGAGGAGTGGGGCTCTTGGGAAAGGAGGTGGCAGCTTGACGGATATCAAGGTCCTTGTAGTAGACGATGACGAGCTGCTACGCGAGATGCTCAAGGGTTGGCTCCACCTGGCAGGCTTTAGCGTGGTCAGCGCGGCGAACGGCGAAGACGGCCTGCTGATCCTTGAAGCTCACCGCCCGGATGTGGTGGTGACAGACCTGACGATGCCGGTTATGGACGGCATCCAGTTCTGCAGAGAGGCCAGGAAGATCTCCGATGTTCCGATCCTGGTCTTCAGCGGTCTTCCGGACAAGGAGTGCCGCGAGTCTGCCATGACAGCAGGGGCAGACGGATACGTGGTCAAGAACATCGGCATGTCGGCATTCATCAGCACGGTGGAGGGCCTGGCGAAGAGGCGTAAGCAGGTAGCGTGAGCGGCCCGGCGCAAGGCATCAGTGATTCTTAAGTGAATCATAACCCCCAAAATGGTTGATGCCGAAGCGAAGGACGTAATATAATCGGGTTAGGCATTTTGGGGGGTAACACGTAGGTGGAAATACGGACGTGTTACAGAACTAGCCAAGCCGAACAGGACCGCCCTGCTGGCCCCTGAGCCGGTTTCCCCGGACATGCCTTCCCCAATCATAGTCGTGCCGCCGGGTGCGGTGGATGACTACATCACACTCATCTACTCCCCTCGTGAAGTGGAGCAGGTGCCTGGCATGGACCCGGAATTCGGCATTGTTGGCCAGCTGTTCGACCTTGAGGCCTACCGGACGGATGTCTGGTTGCCGCGTTACCGCTTCAATTCTCCGCTGGAGATGTACTGACCCTTCACTGACCTGATTCTGGATATGATCGATCAGGAGCCGGGCCACCTGAAGTTCATTACCTTCAACCCGGACACTGGCCTGTGGGAGGAGATCGGCACGCTTGTCATCGAGAACGGCGTGGTCTCCCCTGTTTCGCACTTGAGCCTTTACGCCATCGTCGCTCCAAAGGATGTCCTGGAGCGCAACGGCTATTACAGCGAGCCGAGCGACAAGAAGAGCGCCGCGCTCTTCCTCAAGACGCTGTACGACAAGGCCGTTTCCCTCTCAACGGGTGACGTGACCGGCATCGAGGTGAGACTTGACACTCGGGGCACAACGGTCGGCTACATTGAGAGCGTCGTTAACTACCCGGCGGACAACTTCAACTTCCTTGGCCTCGACACGAAAGGCACGGTCTGCGACAAGGGCGTTCACGTAGTATCCCAGGCGCCCGGCAGGATAGTTGTACGGTGCGAGGCTACGAGCCTGATAAACTTCAATGACAGCCTGCTGGTCGCAACCCTCCGGTTTGAGGCGAAGCAGGAAGGCACTACCAACCTGGACATTGACCCGGTATCCGAAGTCCGGCCTCCGGGGTCTAACGAAAACATTCTTGGCTACTTGCCCAAAATGGAGATAACGGTAGACCTGGATGTGCCGCCCATCCAGTACATCGCGCCCGTTTCGCCCAAGAATCGCAGCATTATACCCGGCATCCCTGTTGAGGAGCTGGTTGAAGAACTGGGCCGCCTGTGGCTGATCGGCTTTGCCGTAGCCGGAGGCCTTCTCCTTCTGGTCTTCTTGAGGCGCCGCAGGAGGTACATTATCCCCCGCCCGCTGCTGGTACCGCCGCCCGATAGGGACACGGTGGTCACAATAGGCATGTTCGACGGCGTCCACCTCGGACACCAGCACCTTATCGCGGCTGTAATCCAGGAGGCGAAGGACAAAAACCGCCGGTCCGCCGTGGTCACGTTCAAGAACCACCCGGCAACCGTTCTGCGCCCGTCCGCCGCGCCCCTTATGATCATTACACTGGAGGAGCGCATCTCCAGGCTGAAGGCGCTCGGTGTGGACTATATCGTGCCTATCGAGTTTGATAAGGCCCTTGCGAGCCTGACCGCCGAGGACTTCCTGAAAATCCTGCAAGAGGACCTGCGGATGAAGGGCTTCGTCGTTGGACCGGACTTCGCAATGGGCCGGGGCCGAAAGGGGGATGTGAAGGCGTTGCACAAGCTGAGCGAGGATATGCACTTCGATCTCAGGATCGTTGGGCCGCTTAAAGACCCTTACGGGGAAGCGGTGAGGAGCACCAATATCCGCAAGCAGCTCGCCGCGGGCTACGTCAGCCGTGTAAGCAACCAGATGGGCAGGCACTTTGTGTTGCGCGGCCCAGTAGTTCATGGCAACGGCAAGGGCAGCGGGCTGGGCTTCCCGACGGCCAACCTTAACGTGCCGCCCGGTATGGCCATTCCGGCCGACGGAGTCTATGCCGGCCACGCGCTCGTGGACGGGCAGCGGTACATGTCCGCCATCAGCATAGGCAGCCGGCCCACGTTCGAGAACGGCACTTACGCCATAGAGGCGTTCATCCTGGACTTCTCCGGCGATATCTACGGCAAGGACATCGGCCTGGAGTTCGTGCACCGGCTCCGCGGACAGGTCAAGTTCGCCACCGTGGAGGATTTGCAGAAGCAGGTAGACAAGGACATCGCAGAGGCGAGGGCCATACTGCTGAACGCGGGGACGAGGTAGCGGCGAGACCCATTGCCATTGTCGACAATACCCCAGCCATTCTGGCTGGGGTATTCCTTTGAAATAGCAGGCTTTGGCGAGCCTGTCCTCGGTAGGGGTCCCGACGCATCGGGGCATTTACAGGACAGCGGCAGTCAGATGCAGGTTAGATATCTGCTCGTAGGGGCGGCCCTATGTGGCCGCCCTGTTCAACCCGAGAGCGGCGGTAATTCACAGGAGTGGACATTTCAATGGGAAGGGCCAGGGCGGCCACGCAGGGCCGCCCCTACCGAAGGCGAGCCCGGCTCCACTACCTGCGCGGTGAACAACCAGGGCGGGTCTGAGACGCGCCCCTACCGCTTTCCCTACCCAACTGGTCGTCGGGCGCCAAACCTGTAGAATAGTCCGCGTGCAATTTCAAAATCAGGCAGGCTCATCATGGACCAGAAACAGATCGACCGCGTCCTCCGGCGCGG
Organism: SAR202 cluster bacterium; assembly: GCA_016872355.1. Classification (NCBI taxonomy): domain Bacteria; kingdom Bacillati; phylum Chloroflexota; class Dehalococcoidia; species SAR202 cluster bacterium. The sequence goes on from VGZY01000029.1 coordinate 13,840, forward strand.
CGTTGCCGAGGTGATCGTCGAGGCGGAGCTCCGCAAGCTGCTGGAATCGGGCCAGCCGCTGAGGCTCAAGATGGGCTTCGACCCAACTGCCCCGGACCTTCACCTGGGGCACGCCGTGGGGCTGCGCAAGCTCCGCCAGCTCCAGGACCTGGGCCACAAGGTGGTGGTGATCGTGGGCGACTGGACTGCCCGGATAGGCGACCCCAGTGGGCGCTCCGCCACCCGGCCCATGCTCACCGAGCAGCAGGTGCTCGCCAACGCCGAGACGTACCTCAACCAGTTCTTCAAGATCGTCGACCGCAGCAAGACGGAGACGCGGTTGCAGAGCGACTGGTTCGGCCCGTTCACGCTTGCCGATGTCATCCGACTGACCAGCAAGTTCACGGTAGCCCAGTTTCTCGCCCGCGAAGACTTCGCAAAGCGCTTCAAGTCCAACCAGCCGATCGCCATTACAGAGATCCTCTACCCTCTCATGCAGGCGTACGACTCCGTCGTCATTAACTCGGACATCGAGTTCGGCGGCACAGACCAGAAGTTCAACCTGCTGGTAGGGCGAGAGCTGCAGGTAATGTCCGGGCAGCGGCCCCAGCAGTGCCTGATTGTGCCCATTCTGCCGGGCACCGACGGGATGAAGAAGATGAGCAAGAGCCTGGGCAACTACGTCGGCCTCACCGAGCCGCCGAACGATATGTTCGGCAAGATCATGCGCCTGCCGGACCTTGCCAGCGACGAGCTTCCGGACAGCGGCGCGACCGACCGCACAAAGGTCAACGGCTCGCAGTCGTTGATCCTCATGTACATGGAGTACCTGACGGACATCCCGGACGAGGAGATTGCGGAGATGAAGGCCGCGCTTGAAGCTAGCGCGGTCAATCCGATGGAGCTCAAGAAGAGGCTGGGCCGCGAGATTGTGGGCTTCTTCCATTCCCCCGAGGACGCGCTGGCCGCCGAGCGCCATTTCGAGCAGACCGTCCAGCGCCGCGAAGTGCCGAAGGACATCGAGACCTATCCCCTGCCGGCGCGCGCGGACCTCATGACGAAGCGCCTGAGCCGGTTCCTCGCCGAGACGGGCCTCGTTCCCAGCGCCGCAGAAGGCCGCCGCCTGATATCGCAAGGGGCTGTACAGGTGGACGGCGAGCGCGTGGACTCGGACGTGACCGCCGAGTTCCTGAAGCCCGGAAGCATCCTTCGCGTGGGCCGCCAGAGGATGATCAGACTGGCCTCCCACGGGGCGTGAAGAGGGTGCTGGGTGCTGGGTGCTGGGTGCTGGGTGCTGGGTGCTGGGTGCTGGGAATGACGATAGGAGTATGGCAGAATGGCCGTCAACAGCTATCAGGATCTCAGAGTCTGGCAAATGGGAATGGAGCTTGTTGAGGAGACTTACAAAGTCTCTCTTACATTTCCTCCTCATGAACGTTATGGCCTTGCACAGCAGATACAAAGGGCAGCGGTCTCCATCCCGTCTAACATCGCCGAAGGGCACGAGAGACACCACATCAAGGAGTATCTTCATCACCTTTCAATGGCTCAGGCCTCGCTGGCGGAGCTTGAGACTCAATTATTGATCGCCATTCGCCTAAAGTATCTGACAGAAGAACAATCGGCTATGGCTCGCCAAACAGCAGACTCATTAGGTAGACAGATTCGCGCGTTAAGATCAACCTTAGCGAAAAGAACATCCGAGTGACCGCTGCCCATGGTTTATCTCCCACCATCTTGGCTGTTGCCCAGCACCTAGCACCCAGAACCCAGAACCCTCCCCTGTGCTACAATTTTTTCCCGGCAAAGCGTCCGTTAGGAGGAACTCACGTGGTTAACCTGCGAATCCCCGGTCCGATCCCCGTTCCAGACGACATTCTCCAGGTGATGGCAACCCCGATGATCAACCATCGCGGGCCCAAGTTCAAGGAGATGCTCTTCCGCGTCACGGACGGGCTGCGGCAGGTCTTCGACACAAAGAACGACGTCTTCATCATCACGTCTTCCGGCACCGGCGCAATGGAGGCTGCCATCGTAAACACCCTCTCGCCCGGAGAGAAGGTGCTGTGCGCCTCCATCGGCTCGTTCGGCGACCGCTTCGGGGAGATTGCCCGCCGCTTCGGCGCGAACGTCACCATGCTCAAGTTCCCGCAGGGCACCGCCATCGATACGGCGAAGCTCCGAGAGGCGCTCAAGAAGGACCCGGGCATCACGACCGTCCTTGTTACGCACAACGAGACGAACACCGGGGTAACCAACGACCTTGAGGCCGTGGCGAAGGTGGTGAAGGGCGAGTTCAACAAGCTCCTGCTCGTGGACGGCATCAGCTCCGTCTGCTCCATCCCCATACACACCGACGCCTGGGACCTGGACGTGGTGGCCACAGCCTCCCAGAAGGGCTGGATGCTCCCGCCGGGCCTTGCCTTCATGTCCATGAGCAAGCGCGCGTGGGAGGCCCACAAGAAGTCCACGATGCCGCGCTTCTACTTCGACATGACCGAATACAAGAAGTACTACGACCTGGGCCAGCCGCCCTACACTCCCGGCCTTTCGCTCATCTTTGCGCTGGACTACGCCGTCAAGAAGCTGATGGATGAAGGCGTGGAGAACATCTACAAGCGCCATGCGAAGATCGCGCAGATCACCCGCAACGGCATCCGCGACCTTGGCCTCAAGGTGTTCCCGGACGACAAGATCGCGTCCAACACCGTCACGGCGGTCCTGATGCCGGACGGCATTGACGCCGACAAGCTCCGCAAGTTCGTGCTGGACGACCACAAAGTGGTGCTGGCGGGGGCCTACGGCGAGCTGACCGGCAAGATGTTCCGCATCGGCCACCTGGGGTACGTAACTCCGGGCGAGATCGAGGACATGCTCAAGGCCATCCGCCTCTCGCTGCCGAAGGTGGGCTTCACGCCCGCCACGCCGGCGAAGCGGTAGGGTGCGGCCCGGATTCGAAGACTTCCCGATTCCCAGGGGTCATACGGGATTTGCGACATCCGGGTTCAGAGCAAGGGACGGGGTACGGGGTGCGGGGTACGGAAGAGTCTCCCTCCTCTCCCGGAGGGAGAGGCCTACAGGGCCTTGTCCGTAGGGTGAGGGCTAAAGGCTGTTCTGCCCCGTGTCCCTTCCGAACGTAGGGGCAGGTCCCCGTGCCTGCCCGGCTTTTGGCTCGAAAGATCTCGCCATCAGGGCCGTACCCCACCCCGGGCCACGACTCCATCGGGGCTCGGCTGTTGGATCGAGAGTCTTCGCTCTTGGGCCGGTCCCCACCGGGGCAGGCACGGGGACCTGCCCCTACGCTCGGAGCCCCACAGCACACCACCCCGACACCCTCTCTGTCCCGATGGAATCGGGACATCTCCCTCGTCAAGGGGGAGAAAGGAAGAGGGAGCCGCCCTCACCCGTCCACTCAAGCACGCTCGTCGCCTTCCGCTGGAACTCCGCCACCGCGTCGGCGTCCCCGGTGAACAGCAGAGTGCCGTTTGCCACGATTTCCCGCTGGATCGCAAGCGGCACCGCGCGGCAGTTCACCAGGTCAACCGGCTGCCCCAGCGCGGCCACCAGCTCCCGCCGGCACGCCTCCGCTGCCTCCGCCAGCCCGCCAATCGCTACGCCCTCCGGCAGCAGAATGCCGAAGTCCATCTCCGCGTCCTCCCACCCCTCAGCCGCCTCGTACAGCCCAAGCAGGTAAATCGCCTGGGCTGCGGGGAAGTGGGAGAGGATGCTGCGGACGGCAACTCCGTGCTGATTCAAGTGTGACTTCCATGGCATTAGAAAAGTCGCGTACACTCCACAAGATACTGAAATGACTACCTTCAATCAAGCTTATTGACAATGCATCGTCAAAGAATGATATTAAGGCCGAGAAATCCGAGCGCACTGACCAACTCTGAATCTATCGGTGGCGTGAAATGGCAAATACTGAGCTTCGATATCTGTATCGAGACGCTTCAAACTACAAGTTCCGAGGGGTCGTAATCATCCGAGGGCGCCTAACTCTAGAAGAATTAGCGCCGTCTCTATGGGAGAGGGAGCACTTCCCTCCAACCAAGGTCGGGTTGAGATCCCTTGTTCCAGTGCCGTAGACCGAGGACGACCATGATTGGCATGAGATTTCAGAGTTGAGTCCGACATTCGAAACTCCTAATGGCCCCAGCGCCGCGGCCCTATTGAACTCTTTCAAAAGACGACATTCCGCATGATGGCGTCCGTGAGAGAGGCAAAGAGTTGGTCGAGACACGAACTCATCCTCACATTCGACCTGTACTGCAAAACGCCCTTTGGGAAAATTCACCGACGTAATCCGAGGGTTATAGCCTTGGCCGGAGCAATCGCAAGGTCGCCCAGTGCAGTAGCGTTGAAGATGACCAATTTCGCCAGCCTCGACCCGACGCTGCATCAGAAAGGTATGTCGAACGCCAGCAAGATGGACCGCGAGATTTGGGAAGAATTCTTCCTTCATTGGGATTCGCTAATCGCAGCCGTCTAGCAGGCGGAGAAAACCGTAGGTGGCGATCCAGCCCATAGTGAATTAGTGGACCGCGTAGGATTTGACGTCCTAACGATCAGTAAGGCCCGGCGGAACCAAGACTATTTCCGTGAAGTCGTGCTCGCGTCTTATGACACCACCTGTGCGATCACCGGCCTTCGCAACGCCGCTCTACTAGTTGCGAGTCACATCATCCCTTGGTCACAAAGTGAGACTGTACGCCTGAATCCAAGCAACGGCATATGCTTGAACGCCTTGCATGACAAAGCCTTCGACAGTGGTCTTATGACTTTCGATGAAGACTATTGCCTGATTTACTCCGACCAACTACAGCCGACGGCCGGCAGCAGTTGGAAATCCCTGTTCGCTCCTTACCAAGGCCTCAAGCTAACAATGCCGAGCCGCTTCTTGCCTGCACGCGAGTCACTGGAATTCCATCGGAACACTATCTTCATCCCCTAACATCTTGGAAGCCTCTCAAGTCTCATTTTGGACATCAGCGCTGGCTTAATGCAGCCTACCGCCGGTTGGCATTCTGAGCACCAACTCGCCAAATGTGTTTGCCGATTCCATTCTTAAGCAATCGCGCAATTCGTCTCTTCCGTCCTCCTCCTTATCCAATGGCGAGCAATTTGACGGCCCATGTCACTTTACCCTGCTTTCCGTACCCTGTACCCTATACCCCATACCCTACTCACCACGGAGCGGCAAATGGTCTCTATCGCCTTTGAAAAGTACCTCCTCCCGAATGGCCTGCAGGTCATTCTGCACGAAGACCACTCGCTGCCGATGGTGGGCGTGAACGTCTGGTACCACGTGGGCTCAAAGAACGAGGAGCCCGGCCGCACCGGCTTCGCCCACCTCTTCGAGCACGTGATGTTCGAAGGCTCAAAGAACCATAACAAGAACTTCTTTGAGCCTCTCCAGAAGGTGGGCGCGATCATCAACGGCTCCACCACGGAAGACCGCACCAACTACTACGAGAACCTCCCCTCCAGCTACCTGGAGCTGGCCCTGTGGCTGGAGGCGGACAGGATGGGCTTCCTGCTGGACGCGCTGGACCAGAAGCGCTTCGACACCCAGCGCGATATCGTCAAGAACGAGCGGCGCCAGCGGTACGAGAACACGCCCTACGGCATGGCGTACCTGCTCCTCCGCCCGGCGCTGTACCCGGAGCCGCACCCGTACAACTGGCCGGTGATCGGCTCCATGGAGGACCTCTCCGCCGCCTCACTGGACGACGTGAAGGAGTTCTTCAAGACCTACTACGCGCCCTCCAACGCCAGCCTGGCGATTGCTGGCGATATCGACCGCGAAGCCGTCAAGAAGCTGGTCGAGAAGCACTTCGGCGACCTGCCGCCCGGGAAGGCGATCACCCGCGTGGGCCGCATGGACGCGCCGCGCAGGGGCGAGGTGCGTATTGAAACGTCCGATAAGGTGCAGCTCCCCCGCCTGTACCTCACCTACCCCAGCCTGCCGATGTTCGAGACCGACGAGGCGGCGATGGAGGTGCTTGCGGCGGTGATGGGCGACGGCAAGAGCTCCCGGATGTACCGGACGCTCGTCTACGAGAAGCAGATCGCCCGCGACGTGCGCGTGATGAACTGGCAGCACGAGATCACCGGCGAGTTCCACATCCAGGCCACGGCCGCGCCCGGCAAAACGCTCGAAGAGGTGCAGGCGGTAATTGAGGACGAGATTGAGAAGATCAAGCGCGAGCCGCCGACTGAGCGCGAGGTACAGCGGTCCCGGAACCGGATCCTCAGCAACCACGTCCGAGCGCTGGAGCACTTCGGCAGCCGCGCGGACCAGCTTAACCACTACAACATCTTCTCGGGCGACCCTAACAAGCTGAACACGGACCTGGAGCGCTACAAAGCCGTTACGACGGAGGAGATCTCCCGCGCCGCAGCAAAGTACCTGGGCCGGGACAGGGTGCGGCTGGCGGTGCTCCCGGAGAAACCGGGCAAGGCGCTGGAGAGCGCGCTCGACCGGTCGCAGATGCCCGCGGGCGCTCAGCCAAGGGCGTTCGTCCCGCCCATGCCCAGGCGCGAGAAGCTGGCGAACGGCCTCAACGTGCTGTTCGTTGAAAGGCACGAGCTGCCTGTAGTGGCCATGGAGCTCATCTTGAGGGCCGGATCGATCACCGACCCGGAGGACCGGCCCGGACTGGCCCACATGGTCGCCGCGATCCTGCCTGAAGGCACAAAGAGCCGCACGAGCCAGGAGATAGCCGACGAGATGGAGTTCCTGGGCTCCCACCTGGAGACGGCCTCCGGCCGCGAGTACGCCAGCATCACGGCGGAGACGCTGACGGAGCAGTGGGAGCGGGCGCTGGAGATCGTGGCGGACGTAACGCAGAACCCCACCTTCCCGGACAACGAAATCGAGAGGATCCGCAAGGAGCGCCTGACGGACCTTCGCAGGATCATGGACGACCCCAACGCGATATCTCAGCGGGCTTCGCGGGCGATCATCTACGGCCCCAGGAGCCTCTACGGCCACCCGCTGACCGGCACGATCGATTCCGTATCGGTGATGACGAAGACCGAGCTCGTGAGCCACTTCAAGGCCCACTACGGGCCTGAGGACTCGACGCTCATCGTTGTGGGCGATGCGACCAGGGACCAGATTATGAAGGCCGCGGAGAAGCTGTTCGGCGGCTGGAAGCGTCAGTCGACGAAGACGACTAAAGAGGCGGCCTCTGCCGCTAAGCCGCCCACGCGGGGCACGACCATCTACCTGGCGGACAAGCCGGGCGCCGCGCAGTCGATCATCCGCTCCGGGCACCTGACCATCCCGCGACACGACCCGGACTACTTCACCATGACTTTCCTGAACTACGTCTTCGGCGGCCACCCGACGGCGCGCCTGTTCATGAACCTGCGACAGGACAAGGGGTACAGCTACGGCTACTACTCCCAGGTGGAATGGGTGACCGGCCCGTCGGTCCTGTTCGCCGGCGGCTCGGTGCAGACCGCGGTCACGAAGGAGTCCGTGGTGGAGACCATCAAAGAGTTCCTCGACCTGCGTGAGAATCGCCCCGTGAGCCACGAGGAGTTCAACGCCACGCGCGACGGCATGTTCCGTGCCTTCCCCTCTCAGTTCGAGACGCTCGGCCAGATGGTGGCCCAGCTCAGCCGCATCGCCCAGTTCGGCCTGCCCGACGACTACTACGCAACGCTGATTCCGAAACTGGAGGCCATCAAGCTGGAGGACATGCACCGCGTGGCCGGCAAGCGCATAGACCCGGAGCACCTGGCCATACTGGTGGTGGGAGACGCAAAGGTAGTGGAGCCGCGGCTGCGGGAGCTTGGACTGCCGATCGTGAAGGTGGATGCTGAGGGGAATGAGATTAGCTAACTCGGCGGCAGGCACGTAACCGCCCCTTCTGAGCGCGTGTCTCAATAAACACAGGCCGCTCCCCTGGGTCCAGGGGAGCGGCCTGTCTATTCTCCGTTTATCCGGGACTCCGCTACTCAGCGCCGGCCATTGCCCTCCTGCGCCGCACGTACAGCAGCCCCATTGCGCCCGCGAGGGCCAGCAAGCCGATGGCGGTCGCGGAGGGCACGTTCGGCAACGCGCCCGGCGCAAGGCCGAAGACAAGATCGGAACAGCCGCAGCTGCCTGCGGAGAGCTCTACGATGTGGTCGCCCGGCGGTATTGGGATGGTCTGCGTCATCCCGAACGGCGCCACAACCCTCACGGAATAGGCGCCGTCCGAGAGGCCGGTGAATTCGTACATGCTGGCGGCATCGGTCGAATCGACCGGCTCCCCGGTGTCGAGACCGCCGTCGAAATTCAGGTCCAGGAATACGATTATGTTGGCCAGCGGGACCTCATCCACGTCCCAGACGCCGTCCATCACGGCGTCCTCGAAGACGTGGCCGGTGATGACGCCGGTGCCGGCCCCAACGTCCACCGAAGCCTCCGGCTCGCCGGTAGTGCCCTCACTGTTGCCGGCGTTGTCTGAGGCGATTGTGAAGAACGCGTAGGTCCGGCCGCTCTCGCCCGGGAACGCAGCCTCTCGGGCGGTGGTATTCCTCAGCCACCGCTGTGGCGCGCCGCCGTCATCGTCGGTGACCGTGACTGTTACGAAGTAGGAGTCCGGCGAGGCCAGCGTGCCGGAGGACTGCGGGTAAACATGCGAAAGCCCGAAGGCATTGCCGTTCAGCGCGAGCGGCTGCGGGCCGTTGCCGTCATCGTAATCGACCGTGGCGGTGAATGAGTCCGTGCCCGGGTCGCTGAATGAGCCTGCGCCCGTGCCTGCCAGCGCCGCGACTTCGCCCGCGGAGAGCATGCGGTTGTATAGGCCGATCTCGTCGATCACGCCGTTAAACCGCAGCCACCCGTTGCCGCCGGGCCAGCTGGTGCTGAAGCTTGCGCCGAACTTGTACTTGTAGACGGACGTCCAGGCACCCTGCGTGTGGGCCTTGCTGCCCACCAGCGCGCCGTCAAGGTACATGCGCTGGGTCACGCCGTCATACGTGACGGCGACGTGGTGGAATACGCCGTCAGTGACTGTGACAGAGGTAACTATGGGGTCTGCCGCGTTTTTCCAGAAGACCTGGCCGTACAGCCTGCCGTCCGTGCCCACGTATACGCCGGGCACGTATCCGCCCGGGCCGCCGAACGGATCGACGTTCTGCTGGCCGAAGATGCCGCCGGGCGACGTGGTCTTGAACCAGGCGGAGAAGGACATCGGCGTGTTGCTGGTCCCGGAGGTCGGGAACGGGAACGAGTTGTCCGCCAGTTTGACTATCGAGTTGTTCCCGTTGAACACAAAGCCCTGGCCGGACTTGCCCGGGCCGAAGGTCACATTCTGATTCGTGCCGTGCATTGAGCCGACGCCGTCGTTGGTGTTGCCCTCGCCGCCCCAGTAGTTCGTGGGGCCTGCGCCGGTGAGGCCGACGTTCAATGTGTACGGCTCAAAGCCGTTGACGGCGGCGCCGAGGTTGATCGAGGGAGCAACGTTGTTCACCGTGACATTGGCGGTGCCGGTGGTGAAGTTGAAGTAACCGTCCAGCGCCTTGCCCGCGACGGTGCGCACCCCGTTGTCCAGAGCGCGGCAGGTGGCGGTGTTGCCGGCTTGCGGGCCGACCTCGAACGTGCCGTCGTTATCGCAGTCGAAGGAATAGGTCAGCGTCCCTGCGAAGCTGGTGCCGTTAATCGTGACCGTGAATGGCGACCCTTCGTTCGCTGAGGCCGGGGCCGAGACCGATACGATCGGGGCCTGCGGGAGGGTAAGCTCCACCGATCCGCTATCGCACGCCGCGCCCTGCGGGCGGGCGTTGCCCCGCTGGTCCGTAGTTAGCGTGCAGAGATTGGCCGGCACCCTGTTGACTGCCTGGCTGCCCATCAACAGAAGGTGTGTCTGACTGGATCCGCCGTTGTTAGCCAGCGCGCCGATCAGCGGGTCTACCCCTACCACGTCGCCTGTCGTATTTCCGCATGAGGCGTCGCGGATGACGTTGTACCCGCCGGAGCCCACGCCGCCGCACTGGGAGACGGAGGTGTCGCTGCTGATGACGCTCTTTGCGACCGTGAGCGAACCGTTGCCGTTCCAGATGCTGGAACCCGCGCCGCGGCCGCCCGGAGAGCCGTCCGGGTATCCGCAGGGGGCGCACCAGCCGTAGCCACCCGGAGCGCCGTTGCCTGTCAGGTTGCCGGACATCGTGACGTGGGAGAGCGTGCTGACTGCGCCGTTGTCCTGGTATATGCCCGCGCCGTGGCCGCCGGACCCGCCGTTGCCGCCGCGGGACCAGTGGGTGCCGCCGCCCGCGCCGCCGTTGCCGGTGGTGTTGTTGCTGATCGTCGTGTTCGTGATCGTGAGCGGGAAGCTGCTGAATATGCCCGCGCCGTAGCCGCCCGGCGCGCCGTCGCCGGCCCAGCCGTTATCGGCGCTCATCGTGCTGCCCTCGCCGCCGTTGCCGGTGACGTTGCCGCTGATGGTCACGCCGGCAATGGTGGTCGGGCCGTTGGCGAAGATGCCGCCGCCGTGGCCGCCCGCGCCCGCGAAGCTCCTGCCCAGGTAGGTGTCCGGGGCATCGCCGCCGCGGCCTGTCGTGCCGCTGGTTATGCTCGTGGACGATATGGAGGACGTGCCGCCGACGAACAGCGCGCCGCCCAGGCCGCCGCCGCCGCCGGAGCCCTGGTAGCCAGCCTGGCCCTGGTAACCGCCGTGGCCGCGTGTGCCGGTGGAGCTCCCTGAGATGGAGCCCCCGCTCAGGGTGAGGCCGCCGCTCACATAGAGAGCGCCGCCGTGGCCGCCGGAGCCGCCGGAGCCCGGAGTGCCGTGCGTGTGTATGCCGTAGCCGCCGTTGCCGCCGTTGCCGGTGTAGTTGCCGGTAAAGGAAACGGTGGTTACTTTTGCCGCAGCTTCAGTGTATGCCGCGCCGCCGCTGCCGCCATGGCCGCCGGACCCGCCGTGCGTATTGCCGTAGCTGCCTACGCCGCCGTTCCCGCCGTGGTTCCCCGACATGGAGCCGCCATTAAGGGTGAAGCCGCCCACCGCAAAGATTGCGCCGCCGCGACCGCCGCTATGGCCGCTGCCGGAGAATGAGCCCGACCAGCCGCCGTTGCCGCCGTTGCCGCCGTTGCCGCCCGCATTATCCGTGAAAGTAAATGTTGAGGCAGTGGCTGTGCCTCCAGCGTAGACCGCGCCGCCATCGCCGCCGGGACCGCCGTTGCCGCCGCGGTCGTTGCCTGACCCGCCGTTTCCGCCGTTGCCGCCGGTGTTATTCGTGAAAGACGCGGTGTTGATCGTCACGTTGACTGTGGAAAAGACGCCGCCGCCGTGGCCGCCGCCCGAGGAGTGGCCGCCGTAGAACAGAACACTTCCGGCGGTGCCTGCGTTGCCGCCGCTATTACCGCTTAAGCTCGCGTTCGTGAGCGTGAGAGCGCCGGTCGTGTAGATGCCGCCGCCGCTGCCGCCGGGGCCGCTGTTGCCGCCCGTGCAGTTATTGGATGTGCCCGTGCCGCCGTTGCCCGCCCTGTTGCCGGTGAAGCTGCTGAAGCTGATTGTCAGCGCGCCTTCGCTGTAGATGCCGCCGCCGCTGGCCCCCGCGCCGCCGCCGTTGGCGCTGCAGTTCGCGAACGCTGCGTTAGCGCCGTGCGGCGCCTGGCCGTTCCGGATAGTTACGCCGCTGATGGAAACGGTCCTGCCGGACGAAATCAGGATGACGCGGTCTATGAAGTTGGCATCGATGACCGACGTCCCGGCCCCGGCGCCGGTGATTGTGATATTGGAGTTGATATCCAGATCGCCGGTGCTGTTGCCGTCTTCGTTCGCGCCGCCGCGGGTAAGTGTGTATGTGCCCGCGGGCAGAATGATCTCCCGGTTCACGTTAAAAGAACACCCGCCGAAGCTCGCGCCGGTGTTCATCGCCTGGATGGCGTTGCGGAGCGAGCAGCTCGCGCCGCCGAACTCATCGGCGGTGGTGTTGACCGTGGTGGTCGGAGGGGCCTCGACCGTCACGGTTACCGTTGCGGTGGAGGACCCTGCGCTGCCGAGCGTGGGGCCGATGATGGATAGCTGGAGCCTGTTGGACCCGAACGGATCGGGATCCATGTGGCCGCAGGTGCCGCCCGCGCCCATCTGCAGGACCTGCTCATTCGTAACGGTAATGGAGTTCTGGTTGGTCACGCCGTTGATGCGGCCGATACGGGCTTCGGTGCCGATCACGGTGAAAGTCTGGGTCACGCCGAAGGGAGTGCCCTGCAGGTTGACGTTGGCGTAGCTTGTCACCTAGTTGTTATCGCAGGCAATGATATTCGCGAACGGCGGCGTGTTGGTGCCAGCCTCCCGCGTTACGGTCGCAAAGGTCGCGTCGTCGGAAATTACCTTCAGCGTGCTGGGGTTGATCCTGACCTTCGTGAAGCGGCTGACCTGGTGGAAGTTCGGGCCGTTCGCCTCCAGGGTCGAGAAGTTGTATGAGACAGTGTTGTCCTGGTTGATGCCCCAGGTAACCGCCGGGCCGCCGGTCTTGTTGAGAGTGATGTACTCGGTCGGGTTGCCGGACATGCCGTAGCAGTAGACTTCGAAGCCCTGGCCGGAGGGGAAGATGGTGTACACCCCGTCGCCGGCGGACGGGTACATTTGCCTGATTTCGGAGCAGCTTATCGGCTCGCGGACCGTGTAAGTAAATGTGTCGGTCCCGCTGAAGCCGGAGTTCGGTGTATACCTGAGCGTTCCGCCCGCGGTCTGGGTTACGGTGCCGTTTGCGCCGTTGGTGAAGCTGTTGATCGCAATGCTGTCGCCGTTCGCGTCGGTGTCATTGGCGCGGACGTTGATGGTTACCTGGGTGTTGTATGGCGTCGTAGGGGAATCGTTGCCCGCGACCGGTGCGGCGTTGATGCCTGCGAGCTGCGCGACTTCCGTGGCAGAGAGGACGCGGTTGTAGATGCGCACGTCATCGATGAAGCCGTTCATCGCATCCTGGGTTGGACTGTGCGGGGATGCGCCAATGTACATGAGTCGGGTCCCGACGTAGTTGCCGCTGAATATGCTGTGGCCTGTCTTGGCATTGTCGGATGATACCGCCACGCCGTCTTTGTACAGGATGCGGACGCCGGAGACCGCATCGTAGGTGCAGGTCCACTGGTTTCAGTCGGAGTCCGTCTGGCCGCCGGGAGATTCGAGATCATTGTTATAGAATGCGCAGGTGAACTGTTTGTTGGATACCGAATCCCTGAATCCGAAGTGCAGGCCCGTATTTGTATTGGGAACACTCCCCTGCGAAAGGATCAGGTCGTACGTGCCCGGGCTGGTCCGCTTCGCCCAAGCGGCGACGGTAAACGAGGAGTTGGCGATGTTGATGGCCGAACCGACGTTGACGGCCTGGTTCGCCCCGTTCAGGGCGAAGCCGGAGCCGTACTTGCCAGCTCCGAAGCCGGCCCCGTTGACCGGCGCGCCGTGGTTGCCGCCGATGGAATCGGTCATCAGCCCATTGGCTTCCCAGTAGGCGAGCAGGCCTGTGCTCGGCGACGCCGCGGCTTCCCGGGACGCCAGCGCCACAAAAACAAAAAGGCCCACCAGTATGGCGGGCAACATCAAACGCCAGTGAGTCTTGGTCCGTAGCATCCCCGGGCTCCTTGAAGGCCACCTTCATACAAAGTGGACTAACATAGAGGTGCTAGTCCAGTTGACATCGTGGCCGCCAAAGTGTGCACGGCTTCAAAATGCAAATCAATAAGGCCAAATTATGTTTTCAACGGAGGCATTATTCGCTTTTTGCCGGCCTTTAATTTGGCAAACGCACCGGCATCGTGCACAGCAATGGCTCTCGCATGCTCACGTGTAATTACGCTGGACACGTAAGTAGTTTCACCTATTTGTTCAATCTCACGTCTCGTTCGACACACTTATGGACACATCCATCAGTCGCGAACTTATGCCCGACCGCACGCTGATCTGGTTGTGCCCGTGACGCAATGACGCCGCCTCCACTGGCCCTGTCAGCCGCCCCTGCGACTCCCTCGCTAGATTTATGTGTCGACCATTGACCGTCACGGCGACACCCTCCGGCAGTCCCGGAGCATCGATCTGCAGCGAAAAGTCGGCTGAAATACCCGCGCCGCTTATCTGCGGAAGTCCTCCAATATACAGAGGGAATCTGTAGCTCACACCCGGGGCGAGGTCCTTCGGCGCCATGGGGCCAAGTGTGGGCATCGTGGCAAGCCTTGCCACTTCAGGAATGTACTGGACGAACGAGCTTTGGCCCATGCCGTAAACGTGGTGAAGCCTGTCCTCACGCGCAAGCAGCTCCGGCCTGCCCAGCTCATGGAACACGTCGATCCGCTCCTCCGGGAACAGGTTGAAGAAGTAAATTCCGTCCGCCCCCTCCCCCCACGCCTGCAACGCCATCGCGCGGTAGCTCTCAATCGACTGCCGGGCCGCGTCCTCCCTAGGCGCGCGGCGTATGCAGGGGTAGACCGGAGTGTCGTACCTGTGGCCCAGATCTACCATCTCCTTCCACGGTGCGAGCGCGAATTCTCCCGTAACAAGGATGTCTATGAGGTCCTGCTCCAGCCACGTCACCAGGTCTAGCCCGCACCACCGGCTCATCTCCGCCGACTCTATGACGCGCGCTGCGATGAGGAACGGCCTTCCGCGGCGCTCCTCCACCGCTCGTGTCATCTCGCGCACGCGCCTCACCAGGTCCGTCATCGCCCGGGTCTCGTCTTCAGTCACTGGCTTGCCCCACGCCTGGCTCCTGAAGTGCGGCGGGTGTCGCCAGAAGTCCAGCTCGATGCCGTCCACGTCGTAACGGGTGCACAGGTCCGTGATAAACGCAAGCTGCGCCTCCCTCACCTCCGCCCTGCCGTAGTCCACCCCGGTCCAGTAGCCGTACGGCGGCGGCGCGCCCTCTGTCCCAAACAAGAAGTCCGGATGGCGCCGCTTGTACGCGGGCTTAAAAGGGTAACTCACGTCGTGGACGTCGTTCATGCGTATCGATGAAAAGACCTCCAGCCCGTTTGCGCGGCAGAACTCCACCGCCAGCGCAAGTGGGTCCGTCCTCTGGTCGACCAGCTCCGCTATGGCCGACCGGGTGCCGGAAGGTATCCCCGGCGAGTTCCACGGCTCGCGCCGCATTAGGACCTCGCCGATCTCCGTCCGGTGCTCGAACAGTCCGAACGGCAATGTAGTGCAGTAAAAGACCGTCGACACGTTCGTGCCCAGAAGAGGAGCGAACCTGGCCTTTAGGAAGCTCCCAGGAGTGACCGGCGTATCCACCGGAAAGTAGAGGGCATCGTCGCCATCGTTGTTGAACACCACTGGTCGCTTCCGCCTTACAGCCTCTTCGTGCCGCCGCTGCATGCCGGGCCTCCTTTTGGACGACTGCCAGCTAGCCCTTTTCTAAATCGGGGCTAATGCGGATAATCATAAGTGTCCGGACTATCTAGCACAAGGCCCCGCTCTCTTTTGAAGACCGGGGCCTTTTTCGGAATTCACGATGCTTATTGGACAGTACCCGCCATACATTGTTCCTAGACGCGCTTTCGGCCCCACATTGTCTGAAGAGAGATATGTCCGAAAGGGCTACTGAAATACGGTAGAGCCAAAGGGGGCGACGATTCTCTTTGCTATTTGAGACCAGCATCGCATCCATATTCTCCAGCGCCCCCTGGAAACGAGGGGACTTATGAAGGGAAGGTCTTTCTATCCCAGGGCGCGCCGGTCCCGCGTGACCGGCCTTGCCCTGGCGCTTCTGCTTGTCCTTGTCGCGGCCGCCGGAGCGTTCGCCACGTCCCCGTAGGCGTCGGCCGCGCCCGGGGCTATGTATACTACGACGCCATCCGGTGGTCCAACTGGAGCTGGCAAAGGTCGGTAAACCCGTCGGCCGCCTCCCCCGTGTTCGCGGGCGCCCGGTCGCTCTCCGCTACGTACAACGCCGCATGGGCCGGGCTTCGCTTTACCACAGCTTCTTTCAGTACCATCCCTTACAACAGCCTGCAGTTCTACATCAACGCAGGCGGCCGCTCGCTCGCTTCATTCAGCGTCTCACTCTATGACTCCTCAGGCAGCGAGCTCACTTCCGTGAACCCGCACCCCTACGGCGCAAGCGCCGGCGGTGGCTGGACGAAGGTCACAATCCCTCCTTCCGCACTCGGCGGGGCGATCAGAACGATCACCGGCGTCCGGATGTGGGACAACACTGGGGAGCCCCAACCGGTCTTCTGGATCGACGACCTTGGCTTCGTTTCCGGGGTCCCCGGCACTCCCGTGCCCACCGCAACGCCTCCGCCTCCCTCGCCGTAGCCGGACCCGACCCCGCCTTCGTACTTTATCCGCGATTGGGGCACGCCCGACCAGGCGACGGGGCAGTTCACCTTCCCGACGGGCATCGCCGCAGACGCCGCGGGCAACGTCTACGTCGCGGACAACCATAACTTCGTGATCCAGAAGTTCACGACGAACGGCGCATTCGTGCGCAGCTACGGCACCTACGGGCCGGACGACGGCGATATCCGCTTCGCCCGCGGCGTCGCCGTCTCGCCGGACAGCACCATATACGTTGCGGACAGCGTTAACGACAGGGTCCAGGTCTTCAGGTAAGGGGGTACTGGCGATGCGTGAGAATTTCGACGAAGCGCCGCGCCGATCCGGGGAGCAGCCGCCCCATCTCCTCAATCGCAAGCTGCCTCACCTCAACCCTGTCCGCTACGCCAGCCTCCGTTACCCTGCGTCGCGCCTCCGCAACCATGCCGGGCGCAATGTCCACCGCCAGCACACTCGCGCCGCGTTGCGCCATCCAGACGGCGTCTTCCCCGGTGCCCGCACCAAGGTCCAGCACCTCCGTCCCTTCGAATACAAGCCCTGCAAGCACGTCGTGGACTGCGCGCCGCATGTGGCGATTGGCGGGGCTCTCTACCACAGCCTCCCGGTAGCCTGCGGCGACGTTTGTGAACGCCTCTGCGGTCGCGGCGCCGTGCTGAGCGGGGATGGCGTGGTTCCACGCGCGCCTGAAATGGCTGCGGATGACGCGGGCATTGGAATATATGCGCCCGCCGGGGTAGTGCCTTCGCCAGCCGCCCTCGCGGTGCTTCGTGGCCAGGAACAGGGCCAGCTTCAGCGCGGAATACACGACGGGCCACGCGCCTCCGCTGCGTTGCACCGTCCGTTGACTCTCCGCGCTGCGCGATTCTTCCGCCCTGCGCTTCGCCTCTGCGAACAGCAGTGGGTCGACGGCCTCTAGCACTGCCCGGGACCGCTCCAGCAGTGACGCATAGACCTCGCCGCCGATCAGCACCTCAAGGCGCATGAACTCGCGGGCATAGTCGGGGTGGGAGAGGTCGATCTCTTCGGGGTGCGACTCGTCGACGAGGTAGTTGAAGCAGAGGAAAGTGCGGGGCATGCCAAGGCGCCTTGCGTATTGCCAGCCTTGCAGCAGGCACCCTGCGAACGCCTGCCATAACTTGCCCTTCGCTGCGACGGCAAAGAAGTCGATATCCTCGTGACTACCTGAGTGCTCGGTCCTTACTACGGATCCGGACACCGCAAGCATACGTAGATTTTGGTTGCGACTACGTAGATGGGCCGCAAACCCGCGGGCGGCCTCAATAAGCGCCCCGCGGTCTGAGGTGTCTATCCGGTCACCCCTGACGCCGCGGCTCGCCACACCAATTCTGTGCGTATCTTCAGCACACATACGTAGGGAAGAATACCGGATTCCACCCCCCCCCCAATTCCTAGGTGCCAGCCGACATCGCTCTTCTATGTGGCCCGGCAGCAGGGAAAACGGACAGCCCGGAGACAGACTCTCCGGGCTGTGATAGGAACATGTTGTTTGTGGCGACCCCACCGGATTCGAACCGGCGATCTCTGCCGTGACAGGGCAGTATGTTGAACCGCTACACCACGGGGCCGCGATGGGGAAAACGCATAGGGTACTAAAGAATTGTACGTGTGGAGCGCCGTTCAGGTCAATAGCCGCCGGGGAGTGCTGCATTGGTGCAGTGATAGTGTCAGGGGTTAAGGGAGCAGTGAAAATGTCAGTCTATGAAAGAACTGACAATGAGCGAGAGAGAGGCTAAACGAACGGTAGTGTTGTACGCTGTCCTTGAGAAGCGATTGACAAAGGCTCAAGCTGCCACGGCATTGGGGGTATCGGAGCGCCAGGTATGGAGGCTTCTGGCGACCTACTGGAAGGATGGAGCG
>VGZY01000030.1 GCA_016872355.1 SAR202 cluster bacterium
CGCCCCTCCAGAACAAGGTTCAGTATCTGTGCTCTCTTCGCTTCTCGCTCGGTCAAATGTAGTCCTCTCATGGACTGACATATTCACTGAGCAGTTACCTACTGACAATATCACTGAGCAAAGACATGGCCCGCCACGGCAGTTGACACAGCCGTCCCGCCTGCTTACAATCGCTCAGATTCGCGGCTGACTATACATAGACCGAGCGCCCCGAGCCATCGGGGCGCTTTGCCGTAACAGGGCCGCAATCGGAGTCCATATGGGTGGCGCAGGGCCTGAGCTGAACCTCGTTAATGTCCTCCTTGCCGCGGTCCCCGTGGCCATCCTCGTTGTCACGATCATCGCTCTCAAGTGGAGCGCCCCCCGCGCCGGCGCAGTCTCGTGGATCGTCGTCTCCGTCCTGGCGCTGGCGGTCTTCGGTGCGGACGCCCTTATCCTCGGGTCGGCAAGCTCGAAGGGCCTTAGCTTCGCCTTCTTCGTCCTTTCCATCATCTGGACTTCAGTCCTGATGTACAACGTCATCGACCGGCTTGGCGGCATCCATGTGATCGGCTCGACGATGACGCGTCTCGTTGAAGACCCGCTTGCCAAGGCGCTCGTGGTTGGATGGGCGTTCGCCGGCCTCATGCAGGGCGTTGCCGGCTTCGGCCTCCCCGTAGCGGTCGTAACCCCGCTCCTTGCCATTATGGGCTTCCGGCCCGCGACTGCCGCCGCCATCGCCCTCGTCGGCCACTCCTGGGCGGTTACATTCGGCTCCCTGGGCTCTTCCTACTACACCATCCAGCTCGTCAGTGGCCTTGAGGGCTCGGATCTCGGCCCTTACATGGCCGCCATGTTCGCGCCAGCCACCATATTCACGGGCTTTGCCGTTGCCCACCTGGAGGGCGGAATGAAGTCCGTCCGCCGCGGCGCGCCCGCCATCCTCATCATCGGCGGGGCCATGTCCCTTGCGCTGTGGGTTACGGCCGTGCTGGGCGCGTACCAGATCGCCTCCGTCGTCGCCAGCCTTGTGGGCTGCGGAGTGGGCTGGGCCGTCTCCCGAACGCGCCTCCTGGGCCGCAGGGCGGAGGTAGCCGTCGCAGCCGCCGACGCAGTGACCGCCGTACCCGAGACTGCCCCCAAGGCTGTGAAGGACGCCGCGGCCCCGCCGCCGAAGGGCATCAGCTTTCACATGGCCTTCCTTCCGTACTACCTGCTGATTGCCGTCAGCATCATCTCCCAGATACCCTGGGTGAAGGAACTTGGCTCAACATGGCAGTGGGGACTGAGCTACCCGGCGACGGAAACGGACCTTGGGTTCGCGGTCCTGCGACAGAATAACTACGCGGCGATCAAGTACCTCAGCCATCCCGCCCCGCTCATCCTTATCTCGCTCGCGCTCACATATCTTGTGTTCAGAATAAGAGGGCAGTGGAAGCCGGGTACGATAAAGGTCGCCTCTACGAAGACTTACAGCCAGTGCGTCTCCACGAGCGTGGGCGTGAGCATGATGGTCATGATGGCGCTGGTAATGATAGACACAGGCATGACGGCGCTGCTGGGGGAGGCGATTGCCAGGACGACCGGGCAGGTGTTCCCAATCTTCTCGCCATTTATCGGCGTGCTGGGCACCTTCATGACTGGCAGCAACACAAACTCCAACGTCATGTTCGGGGCGCTTCAGCTTGAAACGGGCGCTACCCTGGGCATCACGGCGGTGCTGATCGCCAGTATACAGTCCATCGGCGGCTCTTTCGGCTCCTCCATAGCTCCGGCGAAGGTGATGGTCGCCACAGCCATCGTCGGCCTGAACGGCAAAGAGAACGAGGTCCTGATGCGGACGATCCCGTACTGCATCGTCACCGTGCTCCTTGTCGGGTTGCAGGCGTGGCTAATGGTCACTTTCTTCTCAGGTTAACCATGGAAAAGGCAAAGCAAGACAAGCCGAAACTAAACAAGGCGAAGCTGAAAGAGGTTGCCCTGTGGGTGCTGACCGCGGCGTTCCCTCTCCTCTACGTAGCCTCCGTGCGGGCGGAAAGCGCCGTCGCCGCAGGAGTCGTGCTGCTGGTCGTTGCCGCCTCGGCCGCGACCGCGGCGATAGTCTTTTAGTGCCCCGCCTTCCGCCTTTTGCTACTCCATTCGTCTCTGGGCGCCGTCCATTCAGCCGCCCCTGAACGCCGCCTCCGCCACAATCGGCCCTATGCCTCGTCTTTTCAACGCGGTAACATCTTCAAGCATCAACTTTGTGAACAACCAGGGCGGGTTTGAGACCCGCCTATGCCGAGATTTGAGGCACCTCGTGGCTGTGCAAACGAAGAGGGCCCCCATCGCTGGGAGCCCACTTCTCATCGCCTGTTCTTCTACACGAGCGACGCTCGTTTCTCGCTAATCAATCCTGGTGAACGTCGCCGTCATGGACCTGCCGATTGCCACGCCCACGCCGTTCCGGGCGGTGACCTGCCACTCGTAGCTGCCGACGGGTAACTGGCTCGGGAAGGTGAAGGAAGTCGTCTCCACCGGCGCGCCGAACATCTCGGCGTTGGCGCCGGTATTCCTGAGCCTCACCACGTAGTCCGCCGTGCCGTCCAGCGCTTCCCACGTAAAGGTGGGAGTGGGGTTGTCCTCGTGCGTCACGCCAACAGGGTAGGTCGCCGTGACCTGCTTCGTAAGGTAGATCGTGCCGGCGTCCTCGTCGCCCGTGGGCGGCAGGGAGACCGACGTATGCGCGAGCGGCCAAAAGCCCTGGCCTACGGGCGCAATCGCCCATACCGTGTAGATCCCGGCAGGAGCGTTCTGGAGCGTAAACACGCCGCTGGAGTCCGTCAGCCCCGTCATGATGACAGTGTTGACTTCGTATTCGGCCGGCGCTTTCAGCTCCACCGTGACGCCTGGCATAACCGAGGCATCGAACATTACGGTGCCAGTCAGGACCCGCTCAACCGGGGCTGGGCCCACCGGGCCGCAGCCTTCGATCGTCGCGATGCCTACCAGGAACCGCAGCATCCTGATGGTGTCGCCGACGTTAAGCTGGCCGTCCCGGACGATGTCGCCCAGGTGCGCCTGCTGCTCGGTTGCGGTTATCCGCATTGTGATGATCTGCAGGCTGATAATCACGTCCAGAATGCTGACCTGGCCGTCGCCGTTAAGGTCGCCGCACATGCCCGTTATCACCGGCGTGGGCCGGTTGCCGAAGTGCATGCCGTTCAGGTGCATGCCGTCGTACACCATCGGCCTGTGGGCGCCGTCGCCCATCGGGAACGTCTGCGTCCAGCCCGACTGCCGCACCTCGCGGACCACGTACATGCCGGCGTCAAGGTCCGCAAAGCGGTACATGCCCGCCTCGTTGACCGCCGCCGTACCGATGTTATCGTCCATGGTGACCATGGAAGGCTCTCCGGAGTCCAGCATGCCGTTGTCGTTCAGGTCGAGGTAGACCGTCCAGCCCGGCAGGCTCGGCTCACCCTCGTCCCACATGCCGTTGTTGTTGATGTCCTTGAACTTGAAGACGCTGATGCTTCCCTTGACTGGGGTCAGCCTGTTCCCAAAGTTCAGCATGTTGAAAGTCTGGCCGGGCTCCAGGTGCACCATCTCCTGGCCCATCTCGGGCCTGGTGACCGTCCAGCCGGCCTGCTGAGTCTCGCGTATTACGTAGTCTCCGGCCGGCAGGCCGCCTATCTCCCAGTAGCCGAGCTCGCTCGGCTCCGTATCGGGATTATCAACCATAGTATAGGCGTAGCGCTCGTCGGTGTCCCACACGCCGTTGTTGTTGGAGTCTATAAAGATCTGCCAGCCGGGCATGCCGGGCCCGCCGTTGTCCCAGACGCCATTGTTATTGAGGTCATTGAACTTGTAGCCGCCCAGCTTGCCGGTCGAGGGGGCCGTCATCCGGTTGCCGAACGCCAGGTCCATGCGGACCTCGCCCTGGGCCAGCGTCACGACGTAGGAACCGTCGCCTGCCGGCGCGGTCTGCGTCCAGCCCTCCTGCACAACCTCGCGAATGACGTACGTGCCCGCGTCGAGGCCGGGGAAGAAGAACATACCCGTCTCGTTCCCAGGCGTGCTCGGGACGTCCATGCCCGTCATCATCCCGGGCTCGCCGTCGTCCCATGTGCCGTCGTTGTTGAGGTCCAGGTAGACGCCAACGCCTAACAGGGGAGAATCGCCCTCGTCGATGACGCCGTTGCCGTTGAGATCGTTGAACTTGAACCCGCCGATGCCGCCCTTGTGTTCCTTCGGGCCGCCCTCAGGGCAGGGGAGCATCCACAGGATCTTGTCCATGTCCGTTGCGCCGCTCGTCTTGCGCAGGCGGAAGTGGCCGTTAAGGCCCGTAATCTTGATGACGTAGCTGTCATCAGTCGCGCCCAGGAACCCGACCGGAGTCGGCGTGCCGGGCGTCAGCGACACCGTCGTCGGCCCAATGATCGTGGCCATCGTCGATGCGCTGAATATCTCGATAGTAGCCGACGTGGACTGCGGAGGCACGCCCACGCCCGCGGGGTCCGTCTCGAGCTCAATCCAGACGTCTTCGCCGGTCGCGGTCCTGATGGCCCAGTACTGGTCCGTATCCTCCAGGTACCGCGGGTCTGAGTTGAAGCCGATAGAAAGGTGCGGGTTGTCCTTGCCCAGCTTGTAGTGCCGGGCCGTGCCGCTGAACGAGACAGTAACGTCGTAAAGCTTGTGCGGCAGCAACGACAGATGCAGCCAGCCCTCGGCGTCGCCGGTGGCCGGATGGTTGACCGTTATCGTCTGCGTGCCCGCCTCGTCAACGACCGTGACGGTAATGGAACCCGTCTCGGAAGCATTGACGGAAGAAGCGACCACGCGGAAGTCGACCGGCGCGGTGGGAGCGGTAGGCTCCGTCCACGCCAGCTTCCAATCGTGAGTCTGGTCCCCTTCGAATATGCCGATAACGCAAGAGCAGTCTTCAGGCTGCCCTCCGTCGCCGGTCTCAAAGTTGCCGAAGTCAAGCCCGCCTATCGCCCCGCCAGCGTGCACATCGATCTGGTGCGTGCCGTGCGACGGGCCGACGAGGTTGCGAAGCTCGCCGTCCGGGTACTGCTCGGTATGAATGTCCAGGTACAGCATTCCGTTTTCAAGCATATCTATCTGCTGCTGCACCGTCAGGCCCTCGCCTGCTATGTCGGCAAGCTGGACGTAGCCCATTGCAGGGCCGCCGATGGCCCACTGGAGCGGGTCGACGGCAGCCAGGAGGTCGTAGAGAA
This sequence comes from SAR202 cluster bacterium, assembly GCA_016872355.1. Taxonomy (NCBI): domain Bacteria; kingdom Bacillati; phylum Chloroflexota; class Dehalococcoidia; species SAR202 cluster bacterium. The sequence goes on from VGZY01000030.1 coordinate 5,202, forward strand.
CGTTGCCGACCTCCCCGACCGCGCCGCGATGGATGTGAATTCCGGTCACGTCGCTTGCGACCCACTGCATGCCAACGTAGAAATGAAGGGTGTTGTCCTGCGGATTGAGGTTGAATACACCCCAGCCCCTTGCCGTCGATGTCGTGCCGGTGGGCGAGACGTACTGTCCTTCCAGTATCGACCACCAGCGCGGCGGGTAGCTCTGGAACCAACCGTCCTGCGGGACTTCGCGGACCGAGTGCGGGCCTGGCGGCACGTTCTCGATCATCCACATGCCATTCTCGTCTGTGATGGCGAAGAGCTCGCCCTCGGTCCAGACGCCCGTCGGCGCAAAGTCGTCGACGAATATCTTCCAACCGGCCAGGGGCGGCTCTCCGGACTCCCATACGCCGTTGTGGTTCCGGTCGTTCCACTTCTGGCCGTAGATGATGCCGCCGGTGGGCGCCAGGGCGTTTCCGAACTGCACGTTTATGAGGAACATCCCGGGGTCCAGGTTAACGTCGTAGTAGCCGGGTGTGAGCGGCTGGGTCTGCATCCAGCCGGCCTGCTGCTCCTCGCGCACGTACACCAGCACGCCCGCGGGCACGCTCTCAATCGTGAAGACGCCGTTCATGTTGGTGATCGAGTAAGGCTCGTTCAGGTCCCACGACCCGTTCATGTTAAGGTCAACGTATATGCGCCAGCCGTAGAGGCCGGGCTCGCCGTCCCTCTGGCCGTTGCGATTCTCGTCGTTGTACTTCACGCCGGAAATCGTGCCTGTCGGCCCCGTCTCAAAATGTATCCCGAAGGTCAGGTGGACCTCGGAGCCGGGCTCAACATCCGAGAAGCACTGGTCGTCAAAACTGGCCGGGTAGGTCTTCACGGCGCTGGGCGGCAATGAGACCTGGAAACAGTTGTTAATTTCGATCGGCAGGTCGTGCATTTCGTACCAGCCGGTGGAGTCTGTAGTGGTGGCCGGACCGGAGGGAACGCACGCGCCGGATTCATCCGCCCGGCACACTTCGATCCCCTCGATGACCGTCTCTCCGCTGTCCCAGTTGCCGTTGCCGTTCGTATCGTTGAATACGAATCCGGAGACCGCGAAAGTCTGTGCATCCCTGCGGTTGCCGAAGCCGGCGAAAAGGGCAAAGATCGGCTGGGCAGGCGTTGGTGTGATCTCCCAGTATCCGGCGGCCGGATAAGTCTGGGTCCAGCCCGGTTGTTGAACCTCTCGTATGCGATACGTAGCGCCAAAGGGCAGGTACATGAATCTGAACCACCCGCCGTCGTCAGTTACGCTGACGGGCTCGTCCACATCCAATTCGCCGTTGTTGTTTACGTCGATGTAGATAGTCCAGCCCGGAAGCATGGGCTCTGACGATGTTTGTGAACCGTCGCCATTCAGGTCATTCCACTTTCTGCCGGCAACCTGGCCGGGCAGGTACCTGTTGCCGAAGGCGGCAGGGTTCACAACTTCCATCGTAGTATCGTCAAGGTAGACCTGCCAGGACATGCCGAGAATCGGGAACGTCTGCAGCCAGAATTGCTGATGGACCTCCCTCACAACGTAGGTGGTGTTTAGAGCAAGGTTAACAAAGTGGAACCACCCGCCGTCGTCAGTTACGCTGACGGGCTCGTCCACATCCAATTCGCCGTTGTTGTTTACGTCGATGTAGATAGTCCAGCCCGGAAGCATGGGCTCTGACGATGTTTGTGAACCGTCGCCATTCAGGTCATTCCACTTGTGGCCCGAGACACTGGCCAGCGGTAGTTGTTTGTTGCCGAAGTTCAAGCCTTCCTCGACCGGCCCGGCCTGGAACCAGGCCTCGTGGTATCCCGCGGCCGGATAGGTCTGCGCCCACCCGACGGCCGGGAGTTGCTCGCGGACGATTACCGGCAGGTTGGTCATGCTTACGGTGAGCTGGTAATGGCCCGTGCCGTCTGTATCGGCCCAGGGCTCGCCGGAGTCCAGAAAGCCGTTGTTGTTGAGGTCGGCGTAGAATCGCCAGCCGGCAAGGCCGGCTTCGCCATCCGCCTGGTCCCAATCGCCGTCGCCGTTAATGTCCTCCCACTTGTAGCCGGAGATCAGGCCGTCCGGGGGCAACTGCCTGTTGCCGAAGTCCATGTAGGTCTTGCCGATGGTCAGCGAGGCAACGTGGTGAGGGACGCCGTTCGCCGGGAACGTCTGCTCCCAGCCGTGCTGCTGCTGCTCACGCACGTAGTAGCCCGCGCCTGCGGCCAGGCCGTGAATTTCGTAGTAGCCGTTGCTGTCTGTGACGGCGTACGGTTCGGCGGCGTCGAGCGCGGCGTTGTTGTCCAGGTCGACGTAGATCGACCACCCTGCAAGGTAGCTCTCGCCGGTTCCAACGAACGTGTCGCCGTCCTGGTCGTGCCACTTGTAGCCGACGATGGAGCCGACGGGGGTCTCCGGCCGGTTGCCGAAGTGCCTGATAAGCTCCGATCCCGGCGGATAGGTGTTGAGCTGGTGATAGCCGGAAGGCGGCCATGTCTGGACATAGCCGGACTGCTGCACCTCGTAGATGCGCACGCCCGTGTTGGGAATGCCGGACAGGGTGAAGAAGCCGTTGTTGCCGGTCTCGGTTGTAGGCTCACCAATGTCGAACGCGCCGTTGCCGTTCACGTCGGCAAAGACCCAGAAGCCGAAGATGCCGGGCTCGCCAGAGTCCATGGCGCCGTTGCCGTCGTCGTCGCGGAACTTGAAGCCCGAGACGTTCACGGTGTTGGGTATGCTGGTGTCCGTTACCGGGCGGAACCCGATCGATATGACGCGGAACGGCCCGTAAGACGGCGGGTTGAAGACCGGGTCCGTCTGGAACACGTTGTTCATCGCCGCGGGCTTGTGCGTCATCGTCCCGCGAATACGGGTCTGGTTGGAGGCCGGTATCCAGTTGGCGCCGCCGTCGATCGACAGCTCGGTGAAGATGTCGAAGAAGCTGTCTACCGTCCCAACAGACGTGAACGGCGGCACGTCCAGCGTCCCGGGCACGTTATTGACCGTCTCCCTGAGCATGCCGAGCGACTGCAGGGTCGGGCTCTCCCTGACAATCACAGGTCCCATCGAGGAGTGCCCGACGAGGTTCATAGCAATCATCTCGGTCTGCACTTCCTCAAGCCCGTCGCCGTTGTGGTCCTGGGCGGAGCCTTCTGCTCCGGGGAAGAACACGAAGACCATGGAGGAGCCTGTCAGGTAGACGTTTTCGATACCGGCCGGCGTCTCAAGCGTTACCATCGCCGAGGTGTTCGGGTAGAGGTCCTGCTCTATGAACGGGCCGCCCGAAGTATTCTTGCGCCGAAGTCCCCTCCATGCCCGGAGAAAGGCCCGACATGGTCCAGGAAATGGCGCCCGTCGCCCTCGCTCGGGAAGGTGCGGCTCCAACCGATCGGCAGAACGTGGTTGATGTAGTAGAACGAGGCCGGGACAACGTCCAGGAACTCGTAGAAGCCGTCCCCGTCCGTCGTCCTGAACGGCTCGCCCGAATCGCAGCTTTCGTTGTTGTCGATGTCGAGACAGACGGTCTGGCCGGACAGTCCCGGCTCATCGCCGTCGCGGACGCCGTCGCCGTCAAGGTCGTTCCACACGTGGCCGGAAATGGAGGCGTAGGCGATGTCTGACTTGTTGCCGAAGATCACATCGATGATTTCGTCACCGGACCCAAGATTTTCGATCAGGTGCCGGCCGCCGTTGGTGAGAGGCAGGGTCTGCGTCCAACCCGACTGCTGGATCTCTCCCACCATGTAGCTCCGACCGGTCTGCAGGGCCGGGAACTCGAATAGACCGTCGGCGTTCGTCGTGGAGATTGGCTCTCCATCAGTGAATTCGCCGTCGTTATTCAGGTCGAGATATATATCCCAACCCTCTATCGGCGGCTCGTCGATGTCCCATCCGCCGTTGCCGTCAAGGTCGTTGAACTTGAAGCCCAGGATGGCGCCCGGCGCAAGGTTCTCGCGGTTGCCGAAGAACACCGGCCCTGCGTTCTCGCCGGCCACAACGTTTACGAACGCCCCACCGCCGTTTGGCGCGGTCTGCGTCCAGCCGGCCGGTGTTACCTCGTCCACGATGTGAGTTCCTGGGGCGACGTTGTGGATGACGAACGCGCCGAACTCATCGGTGACGGCCGAGAGCTCGCCGCTGTCGTGCAGGTCGTTCTCATTGTTGTCGAGGAAGATCGTGACGCCCTGGATGCCCGGCTCGCCCTCGTCGCGCTGGCCGTTGCCGTTCAGGTCGTTGAACTTGATGCCGGAGACCGTGCCAGTCGTGGGCGCGTTCGGGTCCCGCTGGTTGCCGAAGTCAATGCCGGTCCGGGTCTGGTCGGCGATCACGTTAACGGTGTAGCCGCCCGGAATGCTCTTCATCAACTGGCCGCGGATCTCGCCGCCGGGGTTGGCGCTAGTGTGAATGTTGACGTAGAGCAGCCCGTCCTTGAGGCGCTGCTGGTTCGTTGGGCTGAGCGAGACGGTCTGTGTCCCGCCGCTGGACATGCCGGAAAGGTCGACAAGCACGCCCGCGTTTTGCAGCGTCGTGCCGGGACCGTGTATGTGCATGGCCGTCTTCGGCCCCGTCAGGTCCTGCCACGTCACCTGGATGGTGAACTCGGACGCAAATTGCGGCTGGTGGTTCCACATACGGGCAAAACCAGTGCCCGGGGAGTTGATGGGCGGGTTCGCCACCTCCTTCGCCGCGTTGAGGACGGCCGCGTATTCAGGGCCAGGGCGAGTCTGTATCCACCATTGCTGCGGGACTTCGCGCACGGCATACGTGCCTACCGGGATGCCCGCGATGGTGTATGAGCCGTCGGCTGCGGTCCGCGCGAAGGGCTCGTTAATGTCCCATTCGTTGTCGCCGTCATAATCGATGTATATGGTGAAGCCCTCGATGCCTGCCTCACCGGCGTCGCGAACGCCGTTACCGTTCGCGTCGTTGAACTTCACGCCTGTGACCGCTCCGGATGGAGGCTCGTCGTCGTCCATGATCATGATGTCCGCGCTGTTGGTCGCGGAAACGTTCGGCGAGGAGCCGCCGGACTGGAAGTGGAGGAAGAACGTCTCGTCGGACTCGACGGTATTGTCTTCAATTGTGTTGATGTTAACGTTCTTGCTCTGCTCGCCCACGTCGAAGGTGGTGCTCGAGTTCGCGGCCTCGTAGTCCTCGCCCTCGGTTGCCGTGCCCGCCTGGGTGGCGTACGCGACGGTGACCGGCTCATCGGCTGGCCGGGAGAGAGTGAGAACAACCGTGGATATCTCGCCCTCGGCGACCGTGTGATTCACGGAGAACGCAACTGTATAAGGCTCGGGGGCGCCCACGTCGTTGTCTGCGATTTGGAGGAACGCCGACTGGATAGGCTCGGGAGTCACGTTCGTGGAACTAGAAAGGTCGAAGAACAGGAAGAAGCTCTCGATATCTGCCTCATCCTCAATATCGTCCACCGTTCCGATCGAAACGGTCTTCGAATTCTCTCCAGGAGAGAAAATAATTGGCCCGCTGAACGGTATGTAGTCCTCGTGCGCTTTGGCGGAGTTGGGCCAGACATCCTCTTCGTAGTTGAACGTGTAGACGACCACTATCGCCTGATCGCCGGCGGCAACGGGCCGGTCAAGTGTGAGAGACACATTCGTGTTCTGTCCCTCTTCGACGGGGTCCGGGCTTAGGAAATGGACAATATAAGGGTTGGAGGGCGCGCTATCATCATCGAGGATCGTGATCTCGACCTCGGGCGCAACTGCGGCCACAACGTTGTCCTGGACCATCGAAATGTCCAGGCCGAAGAAGAAGGTCTCGTTCCCTTCGGCCAACGCGTCTCCAATAGTCGCCAGAGTAAACGTAGCGGACGACTCGCCTGGATTGAACCACGTCTCCCAACTGCGGTCGTCGTAGTCCGATCCTGCGGTGGCGGTGCCGGGGGAGAGGATGAAGTTCACGATGAGCGGTGAGTCCGGGGCGGTAACGGCGCGGTCGAGGTTGACGGTGATATCGTCGTTGCCCTCTGAAACCTCCGTGGGCGCGTCAAAAGAGACTATGTAGTCCTCGCCGCCGTCGTCAATGATGTTAATGGTCGTGACGCCGTCTTCACTTGCGTCGAAATCCACCGGCCCAACGAAGCTCTGAAATGTGGCGACGAAGAACTCGTATGGGTCAACATCGGAGTCCTCAATAGTCTGGACTGTCCACGTCTTTGACGACTCTCCAACCCCGAACATCAGTGTTGTAGAGCCGCTGACGAAATCGACGTCCGTGCCGGCTGAGGCCATGTCCTGTGTCATAACTTCGACGCCTACGGCGGCTTCGGCCGGCCGGTCCAGGAGAACGGTAAGTTGGACTGCTTCGCCCTCTCGCACAGGGTTGAAGTTGACGTCCCACCGGACGGTGTGTGGGTCCCCCGCGGCGGCGTCTGCCCGGGAGGCCAGGCCGTTGGAGACGATGAGCGCCAGTGCCGCCAGCGCCATGAGTATCGCGAGCCTGACGGCATTTGTGCGCCGCGTCCCGTGAGAAATAACCGCCGTGCGAGACCGTTGAGAAGTGCGCCGGTTCATCTCTGTGTATCTCCTGCCGTGAGGCTGTATTTACGCGGGTTTTCGTGAGACGCGTACGTGAAGTCCCTATACTGGACCCCGCTAATGGCGCTCAAGTGATATCCACCACCCACTAATGAGTCAACGTCTGATAGCACAAACCGCCTAGTCCATTTCACTCACCCGCAGGATGGCGCGCCGGTATGTTAACCTTGATGTGCCTCCTGGCCATCCCGGATAGGCTCAGATTTTTTGAAGACTCAACCTCATGCCTCAACCCCTTGAATCACTCCCCAAGCAGCGCGCTGTGGCAGACGTTGTGATCGTCGGCGGCGGCATCGTCGGCGCGGCCACGGCGTACTACCTTGCCAATGCGGGAGTAAAGTGCACCCTGCTGGAGCGCGACTCCATAGCCAGCCACGCCTCCGGCTTTGCGTACGGAGGCATCGGCGGGCTGGGGGAGGGGACCGTGCACTCGCCCACGTTCCCGATAGCTACCGAAGGCTTCCGGCTGCACCGTCAGCTCGCGCGCGAGATTAAACTCGAGAGCGGTGTGGACCCCGAGTATCGCGACCGTCCCGTCCTGGCGCTGGCGTTCGACCGCGCGGAGGCGGATGCGATGCAGGCCCACCTTCGCTGGCAGAAGGAGCAGCAGGGGTACTCAGTGAGCTGGCTTGGCGCTTACGAGCTGCGCGCGCTTGAGCCGCGCATATCGGAGCGCGCACACGGCGCGGTGCGGATCGACGGCACGGCGGACGTTGACCCCTACCGCCTCGTCCTCGCGCTCGCGCAGGCGGCGGAGGCCAGGGGCGCGACCGTCCGGTCGGCGGAGGTTGTCGGCCTGGACATATATAAAGGTAAGGCAGTGGCAGTCCGCACGCGCCTGGGGTCCATACCCTGCGGCGCCGTGGTGGTCGCAAGCGGCCCCTGGGCCGCCGAGTGCGGCCGCTGGCTCGGCTTCCGCCTGCCTGTGAGGCCGCTCAAGGGCCAGATCCTGAGGCTGCGGATGCCCGGGCCGCCCGTTGGGTTCTCAATAGGGTGGGGCAAGCACTACGCGACGACGAAGCCGGACGGGCTGCTGTGGGCGGGCTCTACCGAGGAGGACGCCGGCTTCGACGAGACCGCCACTGCGGCAGGCCGCGACAGCATCATGTCTGCCCTGATGCGCATGGCGCCCTCGACAGCGGACGCGCTGCTGGTGCGGCAGACCGCATGCCTCCGCCCCGTCACTCCGGACGGCCTGATCGCGCTCGGCCCCGCGCCCGGCGTGGAGGGCGTGTTCATCGGCACAGGCGGAGGCAGGCAAGGCATCGTCCTCGGGCCCGCGATGGGCATGGCGCTGGCGGAGCTGGTCGTCAGCGGCACGTCCGCGTTGCCGATAGCTCCGTTCGACCCAGGCCGGTTCGTGAGCGCGTAGGTACTTAACATTTCCGGCCCTCCGTCCGACAATGGACGGACTGGTCCCCAAGTGCGTTCCTCGTCCAATGGTGGAAGATGGCACGGTTGCCTCAAATCATCATCGTCCTGCTACTTTCGGCCGCGGCGTGTGCCGCGCTTCTGCAGGACACGCCCGCGTCTGCCGCGCCGGCCGGCCAAACGGTAACATGCGGACCGCCGTGCCTGAAAATAGTAGACACCTCCACGGGGCTACCTGCCGTCTCCGGGCAGGCAGGTAGCCAGGTGAAGCTGCGGGTGTCCGTCGATGGGGCGACCAGCCTTGCCGGGCTTCAGTTTGAGCTCCGCTACAATCCTGCCGTGGCGACGGTGGCAAGCACGGCGCAGCTAACCGGCGGGTCGTATCTCGCGAACGTCCTGAACTCAGAGGGCAAGACTATCATGGTGATAGCGTCCGCCCAGAATTTCACCACCGCCAATCTCAACATCGCCGACGTTACATTCACTCTTGGCGGCACGTCCGCGTCCACGGTGGTGACGTTTGCCGGCGTGGTGGCGTACGACCAGAACACTTCTTCCCGTGCAGTCAACTCGATGAGCGCAACCGTCACTGTGATCGGCCCGACGGCAACCCCGACCCGCACGAGTACCCCGGTACCGCCGACGGCCACGCGCACGCCAACTCCGACCTTTACCGCCACGCGAACGCCGACGCCGGTCTCTCCCACCGCGACTCGGACGGCCACGCCCACCAACACGGCGACGCTGACGCCGACGCCCACGCTCACTCCGACCCACACCCTGACGCCGACGCACACGCCGTCGCCCACTCACACGCTCACGCCCACGGCGACTCTAACGCCTACGCCTACGCTCACGCCGACACCGACGGTCACGCCGACGCCAACGCTTACGCCGTCGCCGTCCTTGTCCGTGTAGCCAAGGTTGGCCATGATCTGCTTGGCCTTGTTCAGATCGTACTCAATGTCCAGTGTCGTGTACTGAGCGCCGGGGAAGTAAGGCGTGGACTCATGCGGGACCATGTTGCGGGGAACGCCCAGGCCGGAGGCGGCCGTCTCGTTCGTGGAGTTCCTGTCCCACGCCAGGGACAGCGCAATGCGGAAGTCCTTGGTCCTGAGCAGCGCGCCGATCTCAGGGTCCTGTACGAACTCCTGGTTTACGGTCAGCGTGGAGTCCGCGCCGTCGGGAGAATCGTGCTTGAGAACGGAATAGTCGCCCTTCTCCATGTTCTGGAGGTAGAGCGGCATCTCGTTCAGAAGCAGGTCGTTCTTCAGGTAGTCGCTCTCGGCGTTCATCATTCTGAAGGCGCTGACGGCCTGGCTCTCAACCTTGAAGCCATGGATGCCGTCCATGTACGGGAGCTGGTTTCCGTCCGGGTCTACGCCGAAGAAGTAGTGGTTGCGGTCGAACTTGACCTCGTTATCGCTGACCGAGGTCATTATGAAACCGCCCATCCACGGGAGGAAGTGCTCTCCCTTGTAGATGTAATTCGCGTCGAAAGTGGTCGGAATGGCGGTCGAGGGCGTCGACGTGTACCGCGAGTAGCTGCGGATGGTCGTGAACAGGCGCACCCAGTCCGGCTGGTTGTACTGCGTCAGCAGGGCCGGAATCTCGGTCGCGTTGTACTTGATGTGGTAGCGCTTCTGCACGTGCGAGGGCGAGATAAAGCAGCGCGGGCAGCCGTGCATGCCCGAGAAGATGTTCATTGCAGAGGACTCGGCGAAGCTGAAGTTCGGGTCATCGAAGGTGACAGTGAAGGTTACATCGTCAACGAACGTGACCTTCATGTCGTTGCCGGAGATCGGAGAGGTCAGCACGGCGGGAAGGCCGGGCATGAGCTCCTTGTTGAGCACCAGGTCCTCAAGAGCGAAGCGGACGTCTTCCATGGTGAACGGGTAGCCGTCCGACCAGCGGGAGCCTTTGCGGATCTTGAAAGTGAAGACCCTGCCGTCCGAGCTGCCTGTGAACTCCTTGAAGATGTTCGAGATCAGCCGCAGGCCGGCCGCATCCATGCCGAGGCCGAAGCCCAGGCCCACACCGTCCGGCTCGTCCAGACCGGTGGAGGTCACGCGCAGAATGCCGCCGTATACGCCAGCCTCATCGAACGGCACCATGACGAGGATGTCGTCAGCCACCGGGAGGCGCTGGTTGAGCGGCAGGATCCTACCCTGCGCAACGAGCGCGGCGGAAGCAGGGGACTCCTTGAACGTCGTGGGCCTTGGGCCGCTGTAGACCCACTCAGGGTAGCCGCCCGGCTGAAGCGGGGGCGCCACGAAGGAGGTCCGGGTTGGAACGGCCGTTGGTGCGGCCGTGGGCGCCGCCGTCGGCTGGGTCGCCGGAGGGCTAGTGGGCGCGGGCGTCGGGTCCGAACCCGAGTTACAGGCAATACCTAACATGAGTGCTATCGCGCTAACGAACGCGATCAATAGCCTGGGACTTGTCCATCATTTCGGCATCGTCTGTCCTTCCTTGGGGTATGTAAAAGACTTGGGACCTCGGGACCTGCGTCTGCAGTCTGTCCGACTCCTTTCGAGCAGATTGAACCTTTCACAAAGCCTGCAGCGAAACTTAACACTCTGCCTTGGAAGATGTCAATACAGCATAGAAAAACTACATGAACCTCATAACCGGATGGAATGCCGTTAATAAGGGGAAAAGAAGAGGAGGCTGGTCCGACCAGCCTCCTCTTCTTTAATCCCGGCCAAGGGCGGCGCCCTGGCGGTAGCTTACTTCTTCGAGCCTTTAGCAGCGGACTTGGCGCCCGCGCCGTTTGCCTTGGCCCTGGCAGCCTCACCTACCCCGTCCATGATCAGGCGGGTGACGGTGTAGGGGTCCATGTTCGCGTTCGGGCGGCGGTCCTCGATGTAGCCCTTGCCGTCCCTTGCCACCTGCCAAGGAATGCGGATCGATGCGCCGCGGTCGGACACGCCGTAGCGGAACTCCTTGTAAGAGCAGGTCTCGTGCCGGCCCGTCAGGCGCTCCTCAATAGCATGGCCGTAGTTCGAGATGTGGAGCTCGTGCCTCTTGCTCAGCGCCTCTGCGGCGTCCACGCACGGCTGGTAGCTGGAGCGCATGTCCTTCGTGGAGAAGTTCGTATGCGCGCCCGCGCCGTTCCAGTCACCCTTCACGGGCTTGGGGTAAAGAGTGGCGCTCACGCCAAAGTCCTCGCCCACGCGGTAGAGCAGCCAGCGGGCCAGCCACAGCTCGTCGGACGTCTTCAGCGCGTCGAACGGGCCGACCTGGAACTCCCACTGGGCGGGCATAACCTCGGCGTTGATGCCGGAGATGCCGATGCCGGCCTGGAGGCACGCCTCAAGGTGGGCCTCAACGACCTCGCGGCCGAAGACCTCGTCCGCGCCGACGCCGCAGTAGTAGCCGCCCTGAGGGGCAGGGAAGCCGTTGTCAGGCCATCCCAGCGGCCTGGCGCCCTCGAAGAACGTGTACTCCTGCTCGATGCCGAACCAGAACTCGAGGTCGGCATACTTCTTGGCGGAAGCGGCGCACGCGGCGCGGGTGTTCGTCGGGTGTGGCGTCATGTCGGTCAGAAGGACCTCGCACATGACCAGCACGTCGTTGCCGCCGCGGATTGGGTCGGGTACCTTGTACACCGGGCGCAGAACGCAGTCCGAGTTGTGGCCCGGGGCCTGCTGAGTGCTGGAGCCGTCAAAGCCCCAGATAGGGGGCTCTTCTCCCAGGGGTATAACCTTCGCCTTGGAGCGGAGCTTGCTTGTCGGCTGAGTGCCGTCGATCCAGATGTATTCGGCTCGGTAAACGTTCATCATTCCTCCGTCTGTATGTCAGTCCAGAATTGGCCTATCCGTTCATGATGATTTTCGTCCGCCGGTGTTTCTGAATTGTTGCCCGGATGTTAAATCTTTGTAACACGGACTCCGGACGCCCACCTGCCGGATATAGGGGAATACCCCGATGGCTTTTCCACATCGGAGCAGGTAAATTGGAGATGTAGGGAATCCAATTCAGTCTCGCACCGCAACCTGCGAATCGAGCAAGGAGACCATGAGCGCGTTGCACAGTCCGGCGGAACGGCCGGAAGCGGTCCGGCAACCAGTCCCCGACGCCGCGCGGCCAACCGCGACGCGGCTCCTGCTCGTGTCCGACAGGGATGATGACTTCACGCTCCTGAACGGCATCATCACCGGGTACCCGGAAGGCGCATATGCCCTCGAGTGGGTTCCCTCAATCGACGCCGCCGTCCAGGCGGGGGAGGCTGGGGCGGCGGACCTTATCCTTGCTGACTACATACTCGGCGAGCACAACGCCGCACACCTGGTTGAGGACCTCCGCAGGATGGGCGCGCATGTCCCAGTCATTGTTCTGGGTACTGGTGATGGCGGGGCCCTGGAAATGCCGGGCGCCCCAACCGGGTCCGTCAGGACAGTGAACAGGGATTCGCTACCGCTGGTTTTCGAGCTTGTCACTTCCCATATGATAGCGTTCGCCAGGCTTCAGTTTGAGCACGATGCGGTTGGCCGACGGCTGCTCCACGCGCAGAGAATGGAAGCCGTGGGCCAGCTCGCGCGTGGAGTCGCGCACGATTTCAACAATCTCCTGACAGCCATTCTATGTTACGCAGACCTGGGGCTTTCTACTCTCCCCACGGACGATTCAAACCTGGGAAACCTGAAAGAGATTCAAGAGGCCGCTCAACGGGCCGCGGGACTCACCCGTCAACTCCTGGCCTTCTCGAAGAAGCAGTACACAGAGCCGGCGCCTACAGAATTGAACGAGCTATTGTTGGGTTCCCACGCCATCCTGAAGCGTCTGCTGGGAAGCTCCATCGAGCTGGTTACTATTCCGGCGGATGGACCAGTAACCGCAGACGCCGATCCCGGACAGGTGGAGCAGGTAGTATTCAATCTGGCCATGCTTTCGCGCGACGCCATGCCTCACGGCGGCAAGCTGGTGCTTCAGCCAAAGATCGTTCAGCTCTCCGACGGTGATTCCGACCGATTGGGACTGCGTTCCGGCGACTGGGCTAAGATAACCATCGTCGATAACGGCGCGGCGGCGTCGGCCGAACATGTCGCACGGGCCACGGGATCCGCCGCAGATAGCGTAGATACCCCGGCCGGCCTGGGCCTCTCTACCTGCATGGGCCTGGTCAGGCAGAACGGCGGGGCAATCACGGTCGAAAGCCGTCCGGACGAAGGCACCACTTTTTGCGTGTACCTGCCGCTTTCCGAAGGGGGAACTGCGCCGACAGCGGAGGTCCCGGGGTCGGAGGGTACGGAGAAGGTGCTGGTTGTCGACGACGACGATGCGGTCCGGGATGCCATAGCTGTCGCCCTGCGGGCCAGGGGATATGAGGTAATGCAGGCAGGCAACGCCACGGACGCTTTAAGGACTGCCCTCAGGGCCACCGAAAGGCCGTTTGATCTCCTCATCACGGACGTTGTCATGCCGCTTATGAGCGGGACAGAGCTGGCGGCCCGGCTCCGGTCCAGCATAAGCGGCCTCAGAGTAATCTATACGTCCGGCTATGTGGACCTTGCCTTACCGACCGACAGGTTGGTGGGCGTCCTCGGCAAGCCCTTCACCACGGACGCAATTGCCAGGAAGGTCCGCGATACTCTGGACATGGTGTGAGCCGCCGGCCCTTCTGCAGTAAAAGTACGGGGCGGCGCCGGATATCGGCGCCGCCCCGATTTCATGTCCGGACGTTCAGGCCGCTATACCATTTCCACCTGGTTTTCGACGTATCCCACGCCCTCAAGGCTGATCGTCACCACATCGCCGGCCTGGAAGGCCGCGTTGCCATCCGCCACGCAGCCGCCTGTGTACATGATCGTCAGGTCTGGCGGCGTGTCATGCGCCACAGTCCAGCGGACAAGGTCTTCCGGCTGGCGCTGCAGCGCCGTCGTGGCCTGGACGCGGGCCACGTCCTTGCCGTTCCGCTTGTGAATAAGCTCCATCTTGAGGGCAGTAACGTTCGGCAGGGATTCCGGAGTGACGATGCAGGGGCCAAGGGACGCGCATCCCTTGAAGACCTTCGCAGGAACGTTCCACCAGTGTGTCTTGGTTGAGATAACACCCGCCACCTCGTTGCCGGTGCTGTAACCTACCAGCTTCCCCTTGTATATCACGATGACCAGTTCGCCCTCGGCGATCGTCTTTTCAGTGTCCGCGCGGAAGCCGATTCTGTCGAACGGGCCTACCAGGCGCTCCGGCGTACCCTTGTACATTATCGCCGGGCGCTCTGCAGCATAGGGGATCTTGTTCGATTCCGGCCACTTCTCAACGGTCTCGGGCGCCACCTTGTAGTTGCCCAGGCCGCCGGCCCACATTTCCGCCGGGTCGATGGGCCGGATTATCCTCGCGTCGCCGGAGCCCGTCTTCGACCACTCGATCAGCGTGTCCAATTTGTAGGTCTTGCCTCGGCCTTGCGACAGAACGCTTTTCGCAATTGAATCCACGCTCTGGCCCGTCAGGTGGCTAGCCTTCAGGAGGTCGACGAAGTCACCGACGCCGTCGTTGATAGAAGTAAGCGAAGCGAGTGTTCCGGGAGCGGTCTCCACGAGAATGTGTTTGCCGCCGAACTTTTCTTGAATTCTGTAGTAGCGCACTAAATTCCTCTGTTATTCATACAGTTGCAGTTGCTTGACAAGGCTTTCTCAGCCGCGCCAGAGTGCATTATGGGCCTTTGGCCTGTCACGTGCAACGATGGTCAAAAGAACAGGGGCGGTCAGGCGTTGCCTGGCCGCCCCCATCTTGGAGTCAAATGTTGCGGGTCTCGCGACCCTTACTTCTTGCCCTGCGCCGCCTTGTTCAGATCGGCGCCGGCGGTGAAGCCGACCCTCTTGTGGGAGGGGACCGTGATGAGCGCGCCGGCCCTGCCGCCGCGGATTGGCTTGACCTTCCGCGCCTTGACCGTTCGTACGGAGAAGGAGCCGAAGCCGGTGAGTACCACCCGGTCACCCTTCCTCAGCGCATCCTGAATGCTCTCAATGACCGCATTCAGGGCCGCCTCGCCCTGCGCCTTGGACCCGCCAAGCTTGGTTGCCACAGCGCCGGTGAGGTCACTCTTCCTGAGAACGCTATTCTTTCTTGCAGCCATTCTGCGAAATCCTCCCAAGTTTTTTTATAGCCAGTAGTCCGTTCGAATGCCTTCGCGACACGGGTGTCATCCGACCGTGACGCCTATGTCCTCCCTGTCGGCACCGATAGTATTTGGATGATAACGCAATGTCAAGTCCCCCAGACCATGAATTAACAGGCTTTATCGATTTGGGCGATAAATTCATATAAAATAGACAGATGTCAGTACAAAAGTTCCGGAAGAACTTTAAGACATGTACGGCGCCACGAAATTAAATTCGTGTGCCTGGAACCTTTCAAATCCGTGTATTTTCTTCACGCCGCAACACTTCCTATCGTCCGGTAGTGCTAATCCCACCGGGACGTGGCAATGAATGAGGGCTATCGGCTGAAATCATGTGGATGGATATTTGCCGCATCGGTATACTGAAGCTGAGAGCGCCGCAAGGCCTGTATTCTTTGCCGGGCGCAAACGTTTCCGACCAGGTCCATGGAATGGAGGAGCATGACGACTCCACAGAGTGACGACCAGGCGCTCGCACCGTCTGTCCATGACAGCGTTGCCGAGCCGTCTAACCCCTCGAGCGCCGGTGCCGGCAGGACCGCTGTGGTCCTTTCTCTCGGCATGCTGCTGGGGTTTTTCCTCGGCTGGTTCGCCTACCAGTCGCCGTGGAGCTCAAGTCGCGACATGGCTCCCCTTTAAGACGAGGAAATCGTCACTGCCGTCTTCGAAAGGGCCAGCAAAGCAGTAGTTGAGATTACTACCATCCAGGGACTGAGTGAGGGCGTCGGATCGGGATTCCTCATAGACAATGAAGGTCACATAGTCACAAATTTCCATGTCGTCGATGAAGCAGACTCGATCTCCGTCAGGCTCGCGGATGGGCGCAATATCCCTGGGGAGCGCCTGGGAGTTAGCAGGCTGGATGACCTGGCGGTAATCAAGGTATCCCCGGAGCTCGTACGCGGCATCGCGCCGCTGGAGTTCGCAGATTCCAGCAAGATCGTTCCGGGGCAGATGGCTATTGCGATCGGTAGCCCATTCAGGAATTTCAACTCAGTGAGCGTCGGTGTTGTCAGTGGGACCCGGCGTAGCACGGAAAACATTTCCACTCGCCGCCCGATAACGGACCTGGTGCAAACGGACGCCGCCCTGAACCCCGGCAACTCCGGGGGGCCGCTGCTGGACGCCAATGGTCTTGTTGTCGGAGTGAACACAGCCGTGCGGGTCCAGAACTCGGTCCAGATAGGTGTCGGCCTGGCTATTCCAAGCAACACGGTTGTTGGGCTGCTGGACCAGCTAAAGGTGGCTGGTGATGTTCGTCGGCCTTACATCGGCATTAGCGGCGAGTCTCTTACACGCGAGGTGGCACGCAGTCTGGGACTGGACACTGACGCCGGCATCCTGGTCCGCAGCGTTGTTGCAGGCAGCCCCGCCGAGAGAGCCGACCTCCGTGGCCTTGAGATAAGCCCGGTGAGGCGGTTAGGTGATATCGTCACCGCCGTGGATGGGCGAAGTGTCGCTTCCGTGGAGGAGATGGTCAGTTACTTTAACGGTCTTAAGCCAGGCGACGAGGTGGTCCTCACCGTCCTCAGGGACAACCACTCACGCCAGGTCCCCATCGTCCTCGATCCATGGCCGGACGACCTGCAGCAAGACAGGTAGCCCTGTCTGATTTGAATGCAGCAACGCGGGCGTAGACAGCCTGCAACCACTCTTCGTTCTTCCCGGAGGCGCATGACCCTATCGGAGCACCCAGTCATCACCATAAGTCGAGGCGGCGCAATCCTGATGGCCGTTCCTATGCGCAAGCTGAAAATGTCGATCGGGCGGAGCCTGGCGAACGATGTTGTCCTGGTGGAACCGGGAATATCCCGCTCGCATGTTGAAATCGAAAGAACGCCGTCCGGTTACATCATCAGGCAGGTCACGACTCTGGGGTCGATTGCCGTCAACGGGCGCCGGCTGGACGAGTCTGAAGCGGTCATCAACACCGGAGACGCCATATCAATCGGCGAAACCGGCGTGGAAATCACCCTGAGCCTGGGCGTTTCCCAGGACTTGCCGGTCAGCCCGGCCCCACAACTCGAACTGAAACCGGCCACATTGCCTGCTCCCCCCATAGCAATTGAGGTAGCTGCGGAGGCTGCCGAGTTCAAGCCACCCGCGCCTCCCGAGGCTGCCGGCAAGCCTCCGGCTTCCGCGCCGGACGTGCAAAGAAGCGCCTCGGACAGGCTCTACGAAGGCTCTGTCCTCCTGGATGTGAGGGCCGAAGGTAAGATCGATTCGGTGATGTCATTCGTACGCCAGCTCCGAAAGAGCCCGGACATGCGCTTCATGCGCATGGTCAACCGGCCCGGCGGCGTCGAGATAACACTCGGAGTGCGTCAGCCAATTCCCGTAAAGCGGATAATTGAAGCAATAGAAGATGTATCCGTTGTGGAAGCCGACATGTCCCAGGGGACGTCGGGCGAGTCGAGGTTCCTGGTGGAACTCGGGCGCAGGGCCTGATAGGCCGGTCCGCGTTGCCATCTACGGTGTCGCTTGATGAGGCTGGCCCCGATGTTTAGAAAGCACTGAAACGGTTTAATAATAGTATGAGGGCCTGTTGCGGGACGCATGGGTCACGCCCCGCATGGGCGGTCCTATATCAAATGCACTGTAAGGGGTACGATGGCGGTTCCAGATGTCTGAGCGCATCCAACCAGGTGAACTGTCCGCCCCTCTGGCGGGCTCCGTTGCTGGGTCGCTCCAGATGCTCGACGCAATCCTCTCAGCGTCGCCGAGCCATGTCTACCTGTACGACAGCAATGGCCGTTACCTCTACGCCAACACTGCCGCACTTGACGCGCTCCAGCTGCGTCCTGCGGACATCATTGGCAAGAGCTGGCGCGAGCTCGGATTCCCGGCTGGCATAATGGAACAGTTCGAGCACCGCCTGCGCGCGGTTTTCGAGTCCGGCCGGTCGCTGACTGACGTAACCGTTTTCCCCGTAATGGGAGAGATCCGCGATTACGAGTACCACCTTAGCCCGGTCAAGTCGTCTAACGGGGAGACGACCAGTGTCGTGGCCACTGTCACCGATGTAACAGCCCAGCGGCGCGCGACGGCGGAAACGCAGCTGCTGCTCTCTATCACCCAGTCCGTTGCGGAAGCCGCCGACTTTCATGAAGCGCTCTCCCTGATAGTCTCCGGAATTGCCCGCCATATCGGATGGCCATGCGGCAGCGCGTGGGCTGTTGGCCCCGCTACGGGTCGTCTGGAGTGCTGCAAGGCCTGGTACGACGCAACCGGGACCCTCAACGGTTTTCGGGAGGCAACGGCCCTGCAAACTTTCGCACCGGAGGAGGGCGTGCAGGGCAGGGCGTACTCAACCAGGGAGCCGGTATGGATTGCCGACCTCGCGACGGCCGGCCGGGACGACGGCAGCGCAGCTGCTGCCCCCGAAAACGGCATACACGCGGCTTTCGCGTTCCCCATCCTCTCAAGGGGGCAGGTCGAGGCGGTCATCACGCTATATCTACTGGACGTCAAGCCCCGGGACGATGCGACTCTGGACCTCGTTTCAGCCGTAGCCAGACAGGTGGGAATCGCAATCGAGCGAAAGTATGCTGAGGAGGAGATCCGCCGGCTCAACCTTGAGCTTGACCGGCGGATCTCCGAGCTCCAGTCTGCCAACAAGGAGCTTGAGGCCTTCTCTTACTCGGTGTCCCACGACCTCCGAGCGCCGCTACGGGCCATCGATGGCTACTCTCAAATGCTGGAAGAGGACTTCGGCCAACGTCTTAACGAAGACGCCGCGCGGTACATTCGTACTATCCGGGACAGTGCCCGTGAGATGGGTGAGCTTGTAGACGACCTGCTCTCATTCTCGCGCCTGAGCCGCCAGGCGATGACCATCCAGGAGATCGATGTCGCTGCGCTGGTTGGCGAGGTACTGAAGGAATTTAAGGATGAGACTGCCGGAAGAGACGTGGTATTCAAGTTGGGAGACCTGCCCACTTGTTCGGCCGACCGGGCTTTGCTCAAGCGGGTCTATGTAAATCTCCTGAGCAACGCTCTGAAATACAGTCGCCGTCGGCCCAGGGCCCTGATAGAAATCGGGAGCATTCGCGACAACCCCTCCAGCCCGGCCACCTACTTCGTCAAGGACAACGGCGTTGGTTTCGATATGCGGTATTCAGAAAAACCCTTCGGTGTCTTCCAGCGCCTGCACAAGGCCGAGGAATACGAGGGCACCGGTGTAGGTCTTGCAATCGTGCAGCGCGTTGTCACCAGGCACGGCGGCAAAGTCTGGGCCGAAAGCAAGGTAGACGGAGGGGCAACGTTTTACTTCACTATCGAGGGGGTGCAGGGGGATGCCGCAGTTAAGTGACCAGGTTGTGGAGGTACTGCTGGTTGAGGACAATTCGAGCGATGAGGAGATGACTCTCCGTGCGCTCAAGAAAGCGAACGTCGTGAATGGAGTCCACGTTGTACGGGACGGTGAAGAGGCGCTGGAATACCTCTTCTTCCGCGGCCGTAACGCCAACCGCGCAGGCCGGCATGCGCCCAGGGTTGTACTCCTTGACCTGAAGCTGCCGAAGGTGAACGGTCTCCAGGTTCTAAGGGATATGAAAGCCAGCGCTGTGACGAAGACTATCCCGGTGGTGGTCCTGACATCCTCAAGTCAAGATAAGGATGTCGTGTAAAGCTACCAGCTCGGCGTGAAAAGCTATATCGTTAAACCGGTGGATTTCGCTCAATTCATGGAATCCGTCAGGCAAATAGGCTTCTTCTGGCTTTTGCTGAACCAGGTGCCTGGTTAATCAGGATGGCGGCTGGCACCGTGTCGCAATTCTCACAGAGCGGCATAGTTTTCTGTAAACACTGTCCGTAGGGTGAACTGGATCTCGCCATGCCGCACATAGACCGCCATGCCATAGAGATCCTGCTCGTGGAGGACAACCCCAGGGACGTCGAGCTCACCTTGCGAGCCCTGAGGAAGAATAACCTCTCGAACAAGATCCATGTTGTCAGGGACGGCGCGGAGGCGCTGGACTATCTCTTTTCCCGGGGCGAGTACGAGGGAAACGGGCCGGACAATTCGCCGCGCGTCGTGCTACTGGACCTGAAGCTCCCGAAAGTGGACGGCCTCGAAGTGTTGCGGATCGTAAAGGCCGACTCTCGCCTCAAGAAGCTGCCCATCGTCGTGCTGACCTCTTCAAGAGAGGAGCGAGACCTGGTTGAAAGCTATAGCCTGGGCGTGAACAGCTATATCGTAAAGCCGGTCGATTTCGACCAGTTTGTAGAGGCCGTAAAGCAGCTTGGGCTGTACTGGATTGTCCTTAACCAGGTCCCCACGCAGAATTAACAGATTGTTGGACTTGCGATGCCAATACCTCTACGAGTCCTACTCCTGGAAGACCAGCCAAGGGATGCCGAGCTGATTGTGCGCGAACTCAAGCGCGCCGGCTACGAGCCGGTATGGAAACGGGTGGAGACCGAGCAGGACTACCTGGACTCCCTTGACGAGGACCTCAACATCATCCTCGCCGACTACCGCCTGCCGCAGTTCGATGCGCTCCTGGCCCTCAACCTGCTCCAGGAGCGCAAGCTCGATATCCCGTTCATCATCGTCACCGGCACCCTCGGTGATGAAGTCGCCGCCGAATGCGTGCGCCGCGGCGCCGCGGACTACCTCATCAAGGACCGGCTCGCCCGGCTGGGCAGCTCGGTCGCCCACGTCCTGGAGCAGAAGACTGCCCAGGATGAGAGGCGCAAGGCGGAAGCCACCCTCAAGGAAAGCGAAGAGCGGTATCGCACCCTCTTCCATCAGTCGATGGATGCGATCATCGTCGCAACGCCGGGCGGTAAAGTCCCCGCCGCCAACCCCGCCGCGATCGAGCTTTTCGGCCATACCCGCCACGACCTGCTCGTCGCCAATGTCCGGGACATGTTCGCGGACCATGCGGACAGGGAGCAGGTCCAGCGTGCTGTGGAACGGCGTGGCTCCATCCGCGATTACGAAGCACGCATCGCCCGAAAGGACGGCAAGCAGCGGGACTGCCTTCTTAGCTCGGCCCTCCTGCGCGACCAGAAGGGAAGCCTCATCGGTTACCAGTGGATCGTCCGCGACATAACTGACCGCAAACAGGCGGAAGACCGCCTTCGGGACTCCAACCGGCTCGTATATGTGGGGGAGCTGGCCGCAGGCGTGGCGCACGAGCTCAATAACCCGCTCGCCAGCATCCTCGGCTTCTCGGAGCTCCTTATGGACGAGGACCTCCCGCCGAACATAACGGACGATCTCAAGCGCATACATACCGATGCCCAGAGAGCAGCCAGGATAGTCCAGGACCTTCTGTACTTCTCTCGCAAGAAGCAGCCGCAAAAGCAGCATCTGGACGTCATGGACGTGGTCAAGAAGGCGCTGGATATGAAAGCGCACGACTTCCGCGCGGGCGGCGTGCGCGTGTCCGTGGTCTCCCGCGGGGCCGGCGCCTTCACGATGGGTGACGAGCACCAGCTTATCCAGGTTCTTATCAACATCCTCACCAACGCGGAGCAGGGCATCAAGCAGGTCCGACAGAATGGCGAGATTTCCGTCAGGATCGGGCCGGCCGGCAACCGCGTGCGCGTCTCCATTACGGACAACGGGTCCGGCATTCCCCAGGAGCTGATGCGGAAGATATTCGATCCTTTCTTCACCACAAAACAGGTAAAGAGCGGCACCGGTCTGGGCCTCAGCATGTGCTACGGCATCGTTCGCCAGCACGACGGTGAGCTCTGGGCGGAGAGCCTGCCCGGCGCCGGCGCCACCTTCCACGTTGAGCTGCCACAGGCTGAAAAGCCGTCCGTGGACAGGGAGAACCCCCCCCCGAGGCAGCTGTAGCAGCCATTCAGCCGCGCCGCGTCATGGCAATCGACGACGAGGAGGCAATCAGGGACATCCTTGTCCGCCTGCTCAGCCCGGACGGCCACACCGTCGAGTGCTTTGCCAGCGCGGAAGAGGCGCTCGGCCATGTTCAGGCTAGCGCCCACGACATTATTCTGCTAGATTTAAGAATACCCGGCATTGACGGCCGGCAGTTCTATGAGCGCGTCCGGGACACGAGTCCGGGGCTGGCCGGCAAGATCGTCTTCCTTACAGGGGACACGATGAGTCCGGATACACACCAGTTCATATCCTCAACGGGCAACATCTCTTTGAGCAAACCCTTCCGAAGGGAGGACTTGCGTAAGGTAATCTTCACCGTGGCTCAGCGGACCAATACCGGAAAGTAGCGCAACAATCCTCCTAGTCGACGACGATTCGACGGTGCGGTCCGTGCTTGAGCGCGGCCTGACACAGGCAGGGTACCGCTGCCTCATAGCCGCCAACGCCCGCCAGGGCGCCGACGTCCTTAAGTCCACCGTCCCGGACCTTGTCGTCCTCGACATTAACATGCCGGGCAAGCCCGGGACCGAATTCCTCACCGAGATCCGCGCCCAGTACCCGGACGTCGCGGTAATAATGCTCACCGGCGTGGCGGATGTTTATACCGCAGTCCAGGCCATGCGCGACGGCGCGTACGACTACACCACCAAGCCTGTAAGCCTGGCCGAGCTCATTATCCGGGTCGAAAACGCCCTCTCCCGCAGGTCTCTTCAGATCGAAAACCGCTCTTATCGCGATAAGCTGGAGAGCGTGGTGGACGAACTCAACGCGGCGCTTGAGCAGCGTAACCGCGAGCTGGCAGCCCTTAACAAGCTCCTCAGCGCCCGCATGAAGCAGGGCGAGGTGGCTGAGGCGGCCTTCGTACGCCTGCAGGACGCCCTCTCCGCCTTCAGCTACGAGCTCGCCGGCCTTGCCAGCACGGTGGGTGTGACCAGGGGCGAAACGCCCGAGGTCCCGCCACGGCCTTCAGTCGCTCCCAATCCGCCCGTCCCCGACTCCAGGTAAGTCTTCTGCCTTCCCTCGCGCGAACGTGCCTTATTATCCGTTTGGATTAGTTCTCAATAGTCCTTTCGGGCAATGCCGCTTAGTCTCTTGGGCGATGTACCGGCTATAACTCATAGCTATCCTCTTCCTCATTCAATACCCGCGCCTAGTCCTGCCGACCGCCCGCACAACGGCACGGCAATCAACGTGAACAGAAAGGGGTATCGTGAGCAATGAGCAGATAGGGGTCATGGAGCAAACCGCTGAGAATTCCCATGTGCCCACTCCGGAGGAGATAGAGGCGGATGTGGAGTCCATCGCGCCGGCAGCCAACCTTGGCGTCTCTGACTTCATCAACGACCCGGTCCGCATGTACCTCAGGGAGATCGGTCGCATAGGTCTCCTCACGGCGGATGAGGAGCAGCGCCTCGCACGCAGTATGGAATCCGCAAAGCATGTGCGCGCCCTCGAGGATATTCTGAGGGCCGAAGAGGGCGGTGCTCCGTCCGCCACTTTCTGCGCACTGCGAATGCTCAGGCGCGTAGCCGCCGCTGCCCCGATTACCGAGGCGGTCGCCGCCCTTTCAGGCTGGACCGGGCCGATCACTACTCAGGATATTGTGGAGTCTCCTGAGTGGCACCGATCGCTTGACGGTGAGCTGACTGAGTCGCTCGTCGCCGCCGTTGGCTCGGCCACCGGCCGCACGCCCGACGAGGCGCGGGAAGACCTCCTGGTACTCTCACTCGACACCCGTCTGGTGCCTCCGTCCGTCCTTGCGCTCCTGCCGGAGCCAACCTCCCTGTCCGACCTGGACATCGTTTGCAGCTCGCCGGCGTTCTTCGCGGAGGCCTTGTGTCTGGAGCTGCAGCTACGCGGCTACTTTGAGCGGACCAAATGCGAGGGCTTCCGGGCCCAGCAATACCTGGCTGAGGCAAACCTGCGACTGGTGGTTAGCGTTGCCAAAAAGCATGTTGGACGCGGCATGACGCTCCTGGACCTTATCCAGGAAGGGAACACCGGCCTCATGTGGGCCATTGAGAAGTTCGATTACCGCCGCGGGTACAAGGTGAGCACGTACGCAACCTGGTGGATCCGCCAGGCGATCAGCAGGGCCATTGCCGACCAGTCGCGCACAATTCGCATCCCCGTTCACATGGTCGAGACGATGAACCGCGTCATGCGGGTCAGCCGCTCGCTCCTGCAGGAGCTTGGCCGGGACCCCACTCCCGAGGAGGTGGCCGTCCGCTCGGGAATGTCGTCCGACAAGATAAGGGAGATAATGGGCCTGGCCCAGGACACAATCTCCCTGGAGAGCCCGGTCGGCGAGCAGGGAGAAGGGCAGCTCGGAGAATTTATCGAGGATACCAACGCCATGATGCCGTTCGATACCACGTCGAACGAGATCTTGCGAGACCAGATCGTTTCCGTACTGAAGATGCTTTCCGATAGGGAGGCGAGGGTGCTGCAGCTCCGCTTCGGCTTCGAGGACGGACGCCCCTATACGCTGGAACAGATAGGCGAAGAGTTCGGTGTAACCCGCGAGCGCATCAGGCAGATAGAGCGGCGCGCGCTCAAGCGCCTTCGCACCCCGGCGATCGTTAACCAGCTGCGGGATTTCGTCGCCTAGATTGAGAGGACGGACTGGAAACAGTGCGTATATGCCAAATATTGCCGGTTACGAAATTCATCTGGCAGTTGGCTTGTAGTGGCGCTCCCTTTTGTGGTAGTCTCTCCGCAAGTGGCATAAGCCAGCCTTTGCCCGAATCAGTTGTGGTCAGTGAGGAGCACGCCAGATGTTGAACTATATCGTCATGCGAACGCTGCTGGGCGCGTTTACCCTGTGTGCGATCGCATTCCTCTCCTTTGTGATCATTCAGCTGCCGCAAGGCGACTACGTAGATACGTATATCCAGCAGCTTCGAGCAGAGGGTGACGAGATCAGCCGCGAGCAGGCTGACGCCATTCGCGACTACTACGGCCTGAACCGCCCGATGCTTGTCCAGTTCTGGTTCTGGGTCTCCCGCATCATCTTCCAGCTCGACTTCGGTTACTCGTTCGCAAGGCAGAAGACCATCAAGTCGCTGCTGGCGGACAGATTGCAATTCTCAATCGCGTTATCAGCCTTTACAAGTATCCTTGTATGGGGGTTCTCAGTCCCGATCGGGATATACTCTGCGGTAAGAGCGCATACATTCAGTGACTATGTATTTACGTTATTAGGCTTTACGGGACTGGCGCTACCAGACTTCTTGTTAGGCCTTGTCATGATGTACGTCTTCTTCGCCTACTTTGATATGAGCGTGGGCGGCCTCTTCTCAGGCCATTACGTTAACGCTCCATGGAGCGTCGGCCGCGTGATCGACCTCCTGAAGCACCTGATCATCCCGGGCGTCGTTATCGGCACGAACGGTATGGCGGGCGGCGTCCGTATCCTGCGAAACAACCTCATGGACGAGCTATCCAAGCCGTACGTCATCACTGCCAGGGCCAAGGGCGTGCCTTACTGGCGCCTGGTCATCAAGTACCCGCTGCGCGTGGCCGTCAACCCCATGATCTCCGGCTTCGGCGGTATCCTGCCCGGCCTGATCGGCGGCGAGGCAATCGTCTCGATCGTGTTGAGCCTGCCGACACTCGGCCCGCTCATGCTGGCGGCGCTCACGCAGCAGGACATGTATCTGGCGGGCAGCATCTTCCTGCTCCTGTCCTCGCTGACACTCGTCGGCGTGCTCGTGTCCGACCTGATGCTCGTCGTCGTTGACCCGCGCATCCGCCTGACAAGCAGGTAGTCGATTCGGTGAATTCGTAACTTCAGAGGCCCCGGCAATCGCCGGGGCCGCTTGTTTTACCCGCCGTACCGCCGTACCATCCTCCATGACTCACCGTAGCCCGCGCGAAATCCATCGCGCCGTTCCGGGCAACACCAGAATTCCAACAGGAGTGTTCCGCAATGGCACAGTCTCGCTCCGGCGGCACTGCCGCATCCGCCCGCCAGGCCGCCCCTGCATACCGCATCATCTATAACTGGGACGGCGCGCCCCACCAGTACAACGAGTACCCTCCCACACTGGAAAAGTTCCTCGAAAAGGTCTACGCGCCGCTCAAGGACACCGAGACCGACGCGCTCTTCTGGTGCCTTGGCACTCACGAGTCTTCGTGGCCGTCGAAGACCATGCAGTTCGTCGGCGACTCCGTCAACCGGCGGTACGATTCCGTTCTGGAGATGCGGGACACCGAGAACATCCGGTCCCTATTCGAGCAGGGGATAGATCCGTACGCGCCCCTGGTGAAGCGTGGCCGCGAGCTCGGGATGGCTGTGTACCCATCCATCCGCATGAACGACCAGCACTTCTGGACGATCACGGACCTGGAGAAGATGCAGAAGACGGTCACCGGGAGCCTCACGCAGTTCCGCAAGGACCACCCGGAGTGGCTTCTAGGGAAGGCCGCGCCGAACTGGGCGACAACGTCATGGAACATGCCGATACCGGAGGTCCGAGAGCACCGTCTACAGCACGTCAAAGAGGCCTGCATGCTTGCGGACTGGGACGGAGTGGAGCTCGACTGGCAGCGCCACGCGTTCCACCTGCCCAACAACGACGAGTACCGCCTGCGCTACGCCATCACCGACCTCCAGCGCGCCATCCGCAGGATGACGGACGAGATCGCCAAAAAGCGCGGCAGGCCCTTCTACGTCGCTATCCGAGTCGCCGCCAGTCTGGAGGCCTGCAGGCGGATCGGCTACGACATTGAGACGTGGGCGAAAGA
>VGZY01000031.1 GCA_016872355.1 SAR202 cluster bacterium
AGGCCCTCCTGCCTGTACCGGGACAGCATTCTCCACACATGTCGCTCGCTGACACCCATCAGCTCAGCGGCCTTACTTGCCTCGCAACGCCCCTCCAGAACAAGGTTCAGTATCTGTGCTCTCTTCGTTTCTCGCTCGGTCAAATGTAGTCCTCTCATGGACTGACATATTCACTGAGCAGTTACCTACTGACAATATCACTGAGCAAAGACATGTCGAATTCCACAAATTGACCTCGGTGCCCCCTGTTGTTATTCTGCAAACCCCCGCCCGGACGGACGGTCGGCTCATAACCGAACGAACGTAATCTCGCCTGGTCCATTTGGGTGGTGAAGGGGCTACTACTGGGTCGTAAACTTGAAGCTGTACAGCTTCAAAATTTTGTGTTTCTCCAAGGAGGGATTCTGTTGATCAGGAAGGTTATTGGAGTGTCGGCTGCGGCGCTGGCGGTTTTCGCCGTCACCGCATGCAGCAATGGCAATGACAGCGAGGCGCCCACGGCCACATCTATACCCGCCGCATCCACGGCAACAGTTGCCGCACCCACGGCGACGGCTGCTGCGCCGGCGGCGACGCCGACTGCAGCTGCCCTGAATACGCCGGCCGCAACGGCAACCGGCACACCTGCACCGAGTGGAACGCCGGGGGCTGAGTCGGGCGCTGCTGCTTTCACAGCAGTGGACCACAGCTTTGCCGGGCCGGACACGATCCCGGCCGGCGTTACGGAGTTCACGCTCACCAACGGCGGGCAAGAGCCTCACCATATGTAGATGCTGAAGATGGATGAGGGCAAGACTACCGCCGACTTGATAGCCGCAATGCAGGCTACAACCACGCCCGAGTGGCTGACCGCGACCGGCGGCCCGGGCGTCGCGATGCCCGCCGGCGTATCTAACGCCACCATCGAGATGGAAGAGGGCAATTACGTATTGATCTGCGTCATCCCGGACGCCCAGGGCGTTCCGCACATTGCAAAGGGGATGATGAAGACTTTGACGGTTGCAGGCGCGCAAGCTGAGAAGGTCGAAGAGCCTGAGGCCGATATCACGGTAGACGTGAAGGACTTCTCGTTCGCCCTTTCCAAGGCGGTCACAACGGGCAGCCACGTCTTCAGGACGAACAATGAGGGCGAGCAGGACCATGAGGCTGTTCTTGTGCAGCTCATGCCGGGCAAGACCGTTGAGGACTTCCTTGGCGCATTCGAGCCGGGCGCTCCTCCGGGACCGCCTCCCGGCGTCTTCGTAGGCGGCATGCAGGCCATGGCGGACGGTATGCACGGCTACTTCCGGGCCGATATCGTTCCCGGAAACTTCGTCCTGCTCTGCTTTGTGCCGGACGAGGCCGGCGGCGCGCCTCACTTCGCTCTCGGCATGGTCGAAGAGTTCACGGTCCAGTAACGTCCCAGGACCGGGCACTCCGGTCACTCTGTGAACGACAAAAAGGCCCGGGCATCCTTTTCACATAGGGTGCCCGGGCCTTTGTTTGAGTTTTCCCACCGGCTACTTGGCGTGTACCTTATTCTCGGGTGCTTCCGAAGCCTCTACACGCACGTCAGGAAGCCACCGCAACGCCCTGGGGAAGTACCAGTTCCGGTGGCCGAGCAGCTTCATGCTCGCGGGCACAAGCACCGAACGCACAATCGTCGCGTCCAGGAATACAGCGACGGCAAGGCCAAACCCCACCTGCTGGAACATTACCATCTCGCCCGCCGCGAAGCCGCCGAAGACGGCGACCATTATGACCGCTGCCCCGGTTATCAGCCCGGCCGTCGACCGCAGCCCGTAGGCCACGGAGCCGGCGTTGTCTTTCGTGATGTCATACCGTTCCCTGATCCTGCTGAGCAGAAACACGTGGTAGTCCATCGAAAGGCCGAACAGCACTGAGAACAGGAATAGCGGGATCCACGCGTCGATGATGTGAGACTGGTGGAGTCCTAACAACTCCGCGCCGACTCCCTTCTGCGTCACGAGCACAACCAGGCCGTAGGCTGCGCCGACAGAAAGCAGGTTCATGATGATCGCTTTCAGCGGGACCACAATAGACCTGAACACGATGGTGAGCAGCACGAAGCTGAGGCTCAGCACCACCGCGAAAACGATGGGCATGTAGGTGTCTGTGATATGGAAGAAGTCCACGTTGAACGCCGTGGCGCCTGTCACAAGCGCTGTCGCCGTCGTCCCGGCGAGCGCGGCGGGAAGGATGTCGCTGCGTAGCCTCTTGATCGCCGACACCGAGACCTCGCTGCCCGGGTCGCCCGCCACGGGGACAGTGACCAGCGCAATTGCGCCGTCGGGCGAAGGCTGCACCGTGGAAGGGCCCACGAAGGCAGGGTCGCGTGAGAGCGCATCGCGAAGTCGTCCAATCGCAGCCTGGACCTCGGGCGAAGCGATATCGCCATGGACCACAATCCGCGCAGGGGCGACCCGGCCGAAGGAGAACTCCGTATCCAGTATGGCGAACGCCGCCTTGCGCTTCGAGCTGTCCGGGAAGGTGCTGATGCCGTTGAATCCGGTCTCAATGTCCTTGAACGGCACCGCGGCCGCGACGAGCGCCCCGACGGTGATCAGCAGGAACACCCATGGGCGCTTCATGACCGCGTAGGTAACCCAGTTCCAGAACCCGCCGGCGCCCCCGTTATCTTCGGCCTTTTTCGTCCTGAGCCCGATTCGTGGGATGCGGATCAAATTTACCTTATCGCCCATGATGGAGAGCACGGCCGGCAAGAGCGTCATCGTGGCAAGCACGGCGGCGATGACGACGAGTATCGCTCCGATTCCAAGGCTCCTGAATATCGTGCCTGGCACCAGCACGAGTCCGGCCAGGGCCAGGACCACGGTCAGGCCGCTGAAGAATATGGCCCTGCCGGCCGTGGCGCCCGAGGCCGAGATGGCGTCCAGCTTATCCCTGCCCTTCGCGCGCTCCTCCCTGTATCGGGCGATGATGAATAGGGAGTAGTCGATACCCACCGCCAGACCCATCATCGTTATCATGTTGACCACGAAGAACGACATTTCGAATGCCTGGCCCACGAGGGCGGTCATGGCGAGGGCCATTCCAATTGCCACAACTGCCAGCATCAGGGGAATAAAAGCCGCTGAGACGGCCCCGAGGACCAGGACAAGGATCACGATGGCAATGGGGATGGCGAACGCTTCCCCGCGGCGGAGGTCCCTCTCTGCGTACTCGTTCGATTCCGCCGCGATGCTAGCGTCTCCGACGATCAGAACATCGAACTGTGGGCTCGCGTCCGTCTCGTGGACGATATCTACTATCTGGTGGACATTGTCGTGGGCGTCGCTGAGGTCCCCTGCCATAACAAACGGAATAATCGTTTTCCTACGGTCTTTAGAAACGAGCGACTCATCCCCGGTCATGTAGTAGTTGTAACCGAGGTCGACTACCGATGGGCCAAGGGCCATAACTTTGGAATAGACGGAGCTGACTTGCTGCTGGAATTCCGGGGAGTCCACGGTCAGTGAGTCTGACCGGACGATGACGACCTCATTCGCCTTCCGCAGGTTGAGGTCCATGTGTTCTTCGAGGAGGATCGCCGCCTTCTTCGACTCCGGCTCGTTGGTGAAGTCGAATTCCGTTGTCAGGGCGCCCTGGAGCATGGATGCCACCAGGGCGCCGGAGCCAAGCATTACCAGGACCCAAACGGCAACGGTAACCCAGGGCCTACGGCTGCTGGCGCGGGCCAGGGACTCTGTTGACAGCTTCACTCACTCCTCCTGAGGTCGGGTGCGACTATGAAATCGCGCTGCCCCGCTCACTGCGAATGGGCTTCGCTAAGGTCCCCGTGTAGATCGTTTTGGCCACGGTAAGGTACTTCTGCACATCCATGTCCGGCTCCATGGCCTTCTGGAGCACGAGCCCCTGCCACATCGCCAGCAACACCCTGCCGGCGGACTCCGGGTCCACCACGGGGTTAATGCGCCCCTGCTGCTGCGCTGTGACGATTATTCCGGACAGCGCCTCCACCCACGGGGTGATAGTTGAGCGCTTCAGGAGATCGCACAGGTGCGGGCTGCGCACGGCCTCGGACCACCACTGGAGGTTGAGCCTGAGCTGGTCCTCATAACCTTCCTTGCCGAGCCCCGAAAAGGCGTGGCGGACGAGCTCGTCCAGCATTTCGATCGGCCCGCCCTGCTGGGTCATCTTCTCCATGACGGTGGCGTTCTGCTGCTGGCAGGCGTCGCAGCTCGCCTCGATTATCTCTTCCTTGCTGTCAAAGTAGCGGTAGACTGCACCCGGGCTGAGGTCCGCTTCTTTGCAGATGTCCTGCATGGTCGTCTGGTGAAAGCCCTGGCGCGCAAAGCACGCAAATGCCGCGTCCAGTATCTGCTGCCTCCGTGCCTCCAGGTGCGCTTACGTTACCTTGGGCATGTGTCACCTCTGTGTCAGACTTGACGGGGAATCCCATCGATATGAGGAATCATACCATCGGAGCCGGAAAAGGAAGTGACCATTCGGTGACAATTTCCCAAAGCGAATAATTATTTTGTTTAAGGCCTTCAGTTCAGGAAATAGCCATCCCCCGGTCAGACTGCATTGGGCCGGGGGACGTGAACCGCTTTTACGGCGCCAGGACCAGGTCCGACAGGAGCTTCTTGGTGGAGACAAGGTGCTTGTTGAGCTTTAGCGCCTTCGGCTCGATGCCCATAGCCATCCCCAGCATTTGCGGAAGGTGGATGATCGGCATGTCGATGGGCTGCTTCCGAAGCCCCGCCGCTGCGGGCTGGTAGCCGTCCAGGTTCAGGTGGCAGAGTGGGCACGGCGTTACCATGGCGTCCGCCCCGTTGCCCTTCGCCTCCAGCGTGTGATTGGCAACCATCTTCAGCGCGTTGTTCTGGTTAATAGTCAATATCGGGAAGCCGCAACAGAGCGTTTTGCCCCGGAAGTCCACCACCTCTGCGCCGACCGCCTTTATCACCTGCTCCAGGGAGTCCTCGCGCTCGGGGTGCTCGGCAAAGCCCAGCGCCGCCGACGGCCGGACGATGTAGCACCCGTAAAACGGCGCAAGCTTCATCCCTTTCAGCGGCTTGACGACCTGCGCCTTCAGCTTGTCGATGCCGATGTCCTCGATAATCGCCCACAGGAGGTGCTTGGGCTCAACCGTGCCCTTGTACTGGAGCCCTTCCTCTGCCAGGTCCTTGTTGATCTCGGCAAGGTACGCCGGGTCGTCCTTGAATCGCTTGCTCGCCTGCGACATGACGCCCTGGCATGTGCTGCATATGACCATAAGCGGCAGCCCGGCCTTCTCCGCCATGGCGAATGTGCGCGCGTTCAGGGTGTCGCCCAGACGCTGGTTCTTCTCCTGCAGCACTCCTGCGCCGGTGCAGGACGCCCCGCGCATCGGCTCGTAATCGAGCTCGATGCCGAGCCTCCGTGCAACCTCGATAGTGGACGCGAACAGCTCGGGCGCGGCACCTCGGGCGACGCACCCCGGATAAAAGGCGTACTTCATCGCTTCGCCTCAACTTTCTCAAAGATCCGGCGCACATTCTGGATGCCCGGAATGGGCTTGGGGAACAGCGGCGGCACCTTGCCGACCATCTGCGAGCGCATTCCAATCGGTGCGAGCTTGAGCATCTCTTTCACGTTGAAGATGCCGAATGTCTTGATTGGGAGCCGCAGCTCGTCCAGGTGGCCGCCGTGCCTGACCAGGTCCGTGAATGCCAGAGCGTGGCGCGCGCCGTAAGTGTTGTTGTAGCCGGCCGCAAGGGCCTTGTCGCGCATCTTCATGATGCGGCCCATGGGGTCCACGCCCTTGGGGCAGACCTGCACGCATTGCATGCACCGCGTGCAGTCCCACATGCCGCCGTACTTCGTCAGGTCCTTCAGGCGGTCCTTCTCGTGCGCGTCGCGGGGGTCGCCGACGAACCGGTACGCCTTGGCGAGCGCTGCGGGGCCGAGGAAGTTCTTGTCCACCTCAAGCACCGTGCAGTCCGACACGCAGGCGCCGCACATGATGCAGCCCATAACCCCGGCAAGGTGCAACATCGCCTCATTCGGAGCAAGGTACTCGCCCTGCGGGACAGGGCCCTCTGGCTGGAGCCAGGGCTTGACAGCCTTGATCTTGCCCCAGAAGACATCGAAGTTGACGATGAGGTCCTTTACGACCCCCATGTTGCCGGCAGGCTCAACCTTAACCGGGGAGCCGTCCTTCGGCATCACGTCCTTCATCTTGGTGTTGCAGGCCAGCACCGCGCGGCCATTGACGCGCATCGCGCAGGAGCCGCAGATAGCGCTCCGGCACGAGCAGCGCAGCGCCAGGGTGCCGTCCATCTCTTCCCTAACCTTTATCAGGCCGTCCAGGAGCGAGGAGCCGTCCTCCAGGTCAATCCGGTACTCCTGGTTGTAGGAGGCGGGCTTGGCGGCATCCGGGTTGTATCGCTTTACATTAAGGGTTACATCCATCGTCATACCCTTTCGAAGTTTCGTTTCACTTGCATCGGCTGTTAGCCAACTACTAACTGCCAACTGCCAACTACTAGTAGGACCGCACCTGGGGCTGCCACTGGGTAATCTTCACCGGCTGGTCCTCGATCCTGGGGCCTTCGGGCGTTCGGAACTGCACAACGTGTTTCAGCCAGTTGGCGTCGTCGCGCTTGGGCATATCGGTCCTGGTATGCGCGCCGCGGCTTTCCTTTCGCTCGAGGGCGCCAACGATGACCGTTTCCGCGCAGTCAAACATGAAGCCAAGCTCGAGCGTAAAGATAAGGTTCGTGTTGAAGGTCCTGCCCTTGTCGTGAACTATGACTTTCTCGTACCGCATCCTGAGCTCCTTCACCTTCCGCTGGGCCGTCTCCATGCCCTGCTGGTCCCGGAAGACCGCAAGGTACTTGTTCATCGTCTCGCCCAGCTCCTGGCGGACCTTGCCGAACAGCTCACCGCCGTCCGCGGGCCGGTCCAGGATCGCCTGGATCTTCTTCTTCTCAGCCTCTGAGTACGCGTCAGTAACGCCTGCCGCGTGTTGCTTCGACTTGACGCCCGCGGCCGCGTGCTGACCGGACCGCTTTCCGAACACGAGCGTGTCCAGGAGCGAGTTTGCGCCCAGGCGGTTGCCGCCGTGCACGCTCACGCACGCCGTCTCTCCCGCAGCATACAGGCCTGGTATCGAGGTCAGGCCGTCGTAGTTGGTGCGGATGCCGCCCATCACGTAGTGCATGCCCGGACGCACGGGCACGGGTTCCTTGATCATGTCGGCATTTGCGAAATCGATTCCGAGCTGGCGGATCTGGCCCAGCTTCTCCTTGATCAGCTTCTCTCCAAGGTGGCGGCAGTCCAGCAGCACGCAACCGTTGACTCCCCTGCCCTCGTTTATCTCCGTCTGCTCCGACCGGGAAACTACGTCGCGGGACGCAAGCTCCATCATGTTCGGCGCGTACCGCTTCATGAAGCGATCGCCGTCCTTGTTGATCAGGTAAGCGCCCTCGCCGCGGGCCGCCTCGGACATGAGCGCGCCGTTGGACTTCAGGGTCGTGGGGTGGTACTGGATCATCTCCATGTCCATCAAGGGCGCGCCTGCGCGGTAGGCAAGCGCCATGCCGTCGCCGGTGCAGATGAGCGCATTGGTGCTGGGCTCGAAGACTCGGCCGATGCCGCCGGTGGCCATAATGACCGCCTTGGCGCGGATTGTGTGCACCTCGCCCGTCTTCATCTCCATGACCACAGCGCCGCAGCACTCGCCTCCCTCAACTATCAGGGAAAGGACGAACCACTCTTCGTATACGCGGACGCCGGACTTCATGACCTGCTCGTGCAGTACGTACAGGAGCGCCTGGCCGGTAAAGTCTGCGACGAAGAAGGTTCTCGCCTGGCGCTGGCCGCCGAAAGCACGAACGCCGAGTTTACCCTCGGCGTCGCGATTGAATATTGTGCCCATGTGCTCCATGTTGATGATCTCGGAGCCGGCTTCCTTACACATAATCTCGATTGCGTCCTGGTCCCCGAGGTAGTCGGAGCCCTTGACCGTATCGTATGCGTGGTCCTCCCACTTGTCGCCGCGGTCCGTCAGCGCGGCGTTGATGCCGCCCTGCGCAGCGTTGGAATGGCTGCGCACGGGGAATACCTTCGTGACAACGGCCACGTTAACGCCCGCCTGGCTTGCCGCAAGGGCCGCGCGCATCCCGGCCAGTCCCGCGCCGATCACAAGTACATCATGGTCAAACATCGGATATCGCCTCGTATGTCTTTGCTGCCGGCAGGAATATACCACCAGATACGATGTGGTACAAGCTACGAAAACCGCAATATGTGTCTAGCTTTTGATGAGCAGCCCCGGCTGGCACCGCCTGCAGTAGCTCGTGATTCTCTGGTTCGCCGTTATCTCGGTTATCGCAGACCCGCATCGCGGGCACGGCTGGCCGCCCCTGTTATGCACCTTCAGGAAGTCCCTGATCTTCATGTGAATTTTATCACCAATGCGTGCTCTTACGACAGCCGTCGCCTCCAGCACAACCTTGCGACACGCCGCATGCACCCGCCGCAGCTCGGGCTAGCTTAGCTTCGAGACCTTCTTGAAAGGGTATACCATCGCCGCGAAGAGGATCTCGTCTGAATAGGCATTACCGATCCCGGAGATAAACCGCCCGTTCGTCAGCACGCCCTTTATCTCGCCGCGGAACGGCTTCAGCCGCTGCCTGAACTCCTCGAAGGTAATCTCGTCCAGCACGTCCGGCCCGTACTCGTTGATCTGCGGCACAAGCTCCACCTGGGCCGGCTGCAGGTAGTACACCCTGCCCATCTGCTTCTCGTCCACATACCGCAGCTCAAGCCCGTTGGACAGCCCCAGAACAAAGCACGTGCTGCGTAGCCTCCTCTCAGAGGGAGGGCAGTACTGAAAGGCGCCGGTCAGCATGTTGTTGATCAGCAGCAGCCTCTCGCCTGACACCGGGTACGACATGAACTTTCCCCGCCGCTCCACCTTGCCGTCAAAGGTCCTGCCGCGGATATCGGTGACGAAGTCGCCGGCGAAAGAACGCAGCACGCTCGGCTTCAGCACGAGCGCTTCCCGAATCGTTGCGCCGACAATACGCTCGTTAAGGTAGTCCTTGATGACTTCAAGCTCAGGGGCTTCAGGCATGTGTTCCAGCCGTTCTACACTTTGCCGGCCGTCGGGACCGTGAAGGTGAAGGTGCTCCCTTCCCCTTCTGCACTATTCACGCTCACGTGACCGCCGTGAGCAAGCACGATATGCTTTGCAATGGCAAGCCCAAGCCCAGTCCCTGAATCCCGGCGAGAGCGCTCCACCTTGTAGTACCGCTCAAATATGTGCGGAAGGTGCTCCCGGGCGATCCCGATGCCGTTGTCGGTGACCGAGACCTCGATCATCCCCGACCTCGACGCCGCAGAAACGGTCACGACGCCATTCTCCGGCGTGAACTTGATCGCGTTATGGCAGAGGTTGACGAGGACCTGCCTCAACCTGTCCTCTTCACACCACACATTTGGGAGGCCCTGCGGCACGGCTGTCTCGAGGCGGATGCCCTTGGCGCGCGCCATCTCCTGCATCTGGCCAGCCACATCCTCAACCACCTTGCGCACATCGACCGGCCGCGGCCTGAGCACTTCTTTGCCGCTCTCCAGAACAGCCAGGTCAAGCTGCTCCTTCACCAGGCCGGACATCCTGTCCACCTCCTTGTGGATGCGGGCCAGGAAGTCGGCGGCCACAGCCCTCTCGTCCATCGCGCCGCCTTCCAGCGTTTCCACCATGGCCTTTATGGACGCCAGGGGTGTCCGGAGCTCGTGCGAAACATTACTCACGAACTCCTTCCGGGTAACGTCCACCTGCCGGATGCGGGTGAGGTCATGCAGCGTGAGCAACACCCCGGCGCCGCCGCCCTTGCCTGCCAGCGGCGTCGCCACGCTGCTCAGCACTCGACGGTTTGCGGCCACCTCCACCTCAGCGTGTTGCTGCTCGCCTTTCTCCTGGCAGTCGGACACGAGGCACCTCAAGTCGTGATCGCGGACCGCCGCCAGAAGCTGCCGGCCCGTCACTACCTCCGCCTTTACCTGGAGCATCTCCCCGGCGCTCTTGTTGATAAGCTCTACCCGGCCGTCCGGCCCCACCACGAGCACGCCGTCCGCCATTGTTTCGAGGACGGCCGAGAGCTTGTTCCTTTCCCCCGACAGGTCTCTCACGATGTCTCGAAGGGAGGCAGCCATACGGTTGAAGGCGTCGGCGAGCTGCTGGGTCTCATCCGCGGACAGGGCATGCACCCGCTGGTCCAGGTCTCCCTGCGCCAGCTTGCGCGCGCCCTCGGTAACGGAGCGAATAGACCGTGAAGTCCGGTATGCGACCAGATAGGCAACCGCGATGGCCAAAACGGCGACGATGAGGGCGGAGACGGCTACGGTGGTTACTATGCGGCGCATGTTTGCGGCCACGCGTGACGTGGGCACGCCTGCGCGGGCCACCGCAACGGGCTGTCCGTCTACTACGGCCGGAACGGCGATATAGAGGGTCTCCTCGCCGAGATACCGGTCGTTGCGTGTGCTTTTGCCCAGTCCGGACGCGACCGCGGCCTGTATCTCCGGGGCGAGCCCTTCGTCATTCTGGATGAGAGGGGGCGTATGGGAATCCCCAAGCACGGCGCCGTTCAAGGAGACGATCGTGACCCTTCCATCGATCGTTTCTCCTGCCGTAACCGCGATCTGGGCCAGATCGGAGGGTGATGCAGAGCTCCTGACCGCATATTCCGCGTGCCGGGCCACCAGGGATGCCACTTCGTTCAGGCGCTGCTCAAGGTCCTCGGTGTATCTGTCGCGAATATACCCGATCAGGTACGCGCTGACCGCCCCCATGGAGACGAGTATTAGCGCCGTGAACGCGAACGCGATGCGCCACTGGAGCGACCTGGGCATAGTCATCCCTCGAATCTGTAGCCAACGCCTCGCACAGTGATTATCCGCTCGGGCTTCGCGTCATCTGTCTCGATCTTTTCCCGCAGCCACCGGATGTGTACGTCGACGGTCCTGATGTCGCCGATGAAGTCGATGCCCCAGAGCCTGTCCAGCACCTGTTCGCGTGTGAAGACCCTCCCTTTGTTCTCAACAAGAAGGGTGAGCAGCTCAAACTCCTTGGGCTTCAACTCAAGCGTCTTGCCGCGGAGCATGGCGACATGGCTGTCCACGTTGATCTCGAGGTCGCCGGACCTGAGGACCCTGGCGGCGGGCTGCGAAGGCGAGGCGGCCGCAACAGTAGACCGGCGGATCAGCGCCTTGACCCTTGCGATGAGCTCCCGCATTCCAAACGGCTTTACGAGGTAGTCGTCAGCACCGATCTCCAGGCCAAGTACTCTGTCAATCTCTTCACCCCTGGCGGTCAGCATCAGGATCGGCACGGTGGCGTCCCGGCGAATCGAACGGCACACTTCGAGGCCGTTCATGCCGGGGAGCATGACATCGAGGATGACAAGCTGGGGGGAAATTGAGCGGGCGAGCTCCAGGCCCGACTCACCGTCGGCGGCCGTCTCCACCCGGTAACCCTCTTTTTGAAGGTTGTACTTGACGGCGATCTGGATGTTCTCTTCGTCCTCTACTATGAGGACAGTCTCCTGCGCCACCTGCTACCTCGCGCGGACGACCATAATGGGACCGCGCGTGTTCCGGATGACGCGGTTCGTCACGCTGCCGGCCAGGGAGTTGCGGATACCCGAGCGGCCATGGGTGGCTATCGCCAGGAGGTTCTCGCTCTCCATCTTCGCCTCTTCGGCCTCAGTGGTCGGAATCTCCCCGTTAATGAGTTCGAGTATCGCGCCGGCGGGGTCGCCTGAAAGCAGTCGGTAGTCCACCGGGGAGATACCCTCGCGTTGCAGGATGTCCACCATGCTCTGGAAATAGCCGATCGCGGTGTCGTTATACTCGTGCTCTTTGAAGCTGGGCCTGGACTTCTCGCTCTCGGGGACAAACCGGTCGCTGGGGCGGTCAGCCACGCCCAGCATCGTGATGCCGATGCCGAGCTGTCGAGCCATTGCCGTTACGGGGGGCAGCACGCGCTCGGAGGCCTCGGACCCGTCGAGCGGCACGTAGATCTTGTTGAAGAGGACCTCGGACTTCGGCGGACCGGCACGGCGGGTGTGGACAATAAGCACGGGGGCCATCGACCCCTGGAGTATCTTCTCGGAAACGCTGCCCTTTATGACCCGGTCGATGCCGGTGCGGCCGCGTGTGGCGATGGCTACGAGGTTAGTTGCGAAGCCTCGGGAAGCCTGGGACACCAGGTAGGCCGCCGGGTCGCCGTCGTGAACGAACCCCTCGGCAAAAACGTTATCCTCCCTGATGCCGGCCGCGATCTCGTTTACATACGCCTGCGCCTTTAGCCGCTCATTGGGGTCAGACCGCAACCTCCCCGATCCCGGGGCGCCGGACGCGGCCTTGGCCGGCTCGATCACCTGGATAAGGTCTATCCTGGAGCCGAGCCTTCGGGCCAGC
Organism: SAR202 cluster bacterium; assembly: GCA_016872355.1. Taxonomy (NCBI): domain Bacteria; kingdom Bacillati; phylum Chloroflexota; class Dehalococcoidia; species SAR202 cluster bacterium. Next base: position 12,439 of record VGZY01000031.1, read on the forward strand.
CCGCGGGCGTAAGGGATTACCTGCTCAGCGCTTGAAGAGCCGTCCGGTGGTACGAGGATTCGTGTCAACACGCGGCTTGCACCCCGGCTTTCCATGAAGGTAAGTGGAGTGTAGACAAAAAGGAGGCGAATGAAAAGGGGTTAAGGCCGACGGCAAGCGGCATTGATGGCTTCGGCCAGCTCGCCGGCGCGCCGCGAGCCTATCAGCACCTTTTTCCCCGCCGAGGTAACGATCTGGACGCCGCTGGAGCCGCTCACGTTGTACGCCCACCCCTTAGAGAAGCCGTACCGCACGCCCCATCCCCCGAAATCCTTTAGCGGGCTATAGTCGCTGGCCTCGCAGCTGGCGATTTCATTCAACGGGAGTGTTTTCTGGAGCAGGGGGCTGAACTTGATGAGGACCGCTTCGTCGGTCACTTCAGTTACAAGGCCGATGAACAGGAAGCCCGCGGTCAGGGCGCCGCAGATTGCGAAGCAGGCAATTGCGGATATGACGAGGCCGGCGTCCGACATTGGCTTGGAGCCGAATGGCCGGTCGAAGCCAAGCTGCATCACAAGCCCGATGCCGAATACCAGCACGACCGGCAAAACGGACATGCTCATGAGCAGCCAGAGCCACGGCTGTCGGAACTTCTGTTCCTCACGGAAACGGACATCACCGTAGGTGTTCATTCTGTCGTCACCTGCCGCACATGGGGTCGACCAGACCCAACCACGACTATTAAAGTCCTCTGTGCCTGAACTTGTCAAGATTCCCGTCGACCATCCGGCCGTACAGCCTGGCCTTGCTTTGTGTGGATGAAACAACGTACAATGAATAGAACCCGTTCGTGAAATATTTAACAGGAGGCTCTCAGTCCCATGAAGCGATGGATAATGGTGTCGGCGGTGGGCGCGCTTGCACTTGCCGCATCGGTTGCATGCTCTAGCGGTGGCAGCACCGCAGACCCTACCGCTACTTCTCGCCCCGCGGCCACATCCCCTACGGCGACCACCGCCCCCAGCGGCAGTCAGGCTAACGAAGTCCGGATCACAATGGGAGACGTTGGCGGCGCGACGAAGAAGTACGCCTTCGTTCCGGCCACCTTGAACTTCACGGTTGGGCAGGCGGCCACCCTTGTGATCCACTCCGAGACCGAGTTCCACACCTTTACCTCTGACGACCTGAAACTGGACGTTGAAGTTGACGCTGGCAAGACGGTCAACAAGGCCTTCACGTTCGACAAGGCCGGGACTTTCAAGGTAGTTTGCATTCCCCACGAAGCCCTGGGCATGGTGGGCGAGATCGTTGTGAAATAGCGCAACTGGATAACCTCCGGGTCTTCCTTTGAAACGATGGAAACTCCGAATCCCATGCAAGGGTTCGGCGTTTTCAGTAACATTATGGCTGGCAGCCTGGAACCTGAAAGACGGGCATTGTCTACATATTTAGGGAATGCTATCCTTTGTCTTGGAAGACTTCTGCTACAGATAGCTTCACCCTCCCGTCCTATAACACGCGCGCAAGAGCTACTAGAGCTTCAGCCCGTTTCAACTCCGCTAACACGCCTAAAGGAGCGTCCACCATCGAAGAAGAAAGTGTAGATATACGACGTTACATAGGCATGCTTCTGGCTTACTGGTGGCTCTTTCTCTTGCTGCCCATCGCGGGCGCGGTAATCGGCTACTACACCTCGAACAGCCAGGCGAAGGTGTACGAGGCCAGGGCCATCCTGCTTGTTGAGCAGCGGCAGTCCAGCCAGTCCACAGGCGCGAGCGACTACAACCTGAGCCTCCAGTTGGCACAGATATACTCGCGCACGGTGAAATCGACCCTCTTCCTCCAGCGCATGATCTCGGATCACGGCCTGGAGGTTACACCCAACGGGCTCAATAGCATGATCACTGTCAGGATCGGTGAATCTCCTCCGCTCCTGGATATCCGTGTCAAGCACGGCAACCCGGATTTTGCAGCCAGCATCGCCGACAAGATCGCCGCGTCGTTCCCAAATTACGAATACGAACGCAAGCTGACCGTCATCTCTAGGCAGGTTGGCTCCTACGACGCGCAGGGGCTTCCGACGGAGCAGCTGCTTGCGAGCTTCAACGCCACGCTCGACAACATGAGGCTCCTGGACGAGGTGGTCGTACCCACGCGGCCCGTTCTTCCGCAGCTGCGCAGGTCGGCCATGATCGGCGGGTTGATCGGGCTTGTCCTCGCCGTCGCCGCCGCCCTGGTGCTATCTAGCCTCGGTGATACCGTGAATAACGCCGGGGATATGAAGCGGCGCTTCGGAGTCAACGCTATCGGCGCAGTGTTCCGGTGGAGCGTGAAGTACATCACCACCGACGACCTTATCGTGTGGAAGTACCCGTCTTCCGGATACGCTGAGGCGTTCCGGCAGATCAGGGCGAACCTCCAGTTCGCTACCGTCAAACACCCTGCTTGAGTGATCATGGTGACATCTCCGGGGCCGGGCGACGGAAAGAGCACGATCATCAGCAACATTTCGGTCACCCTTGCGCAGACGGGGAAGCGCATCGTTGTGATCGACGGCGACATGCGCCGTCCCACGATGCACAAGCGGTTTAACCTTCAGACCAAGGAGCCGGGAGTATCCAACTTCCTCGCCGAGCCAACCACCACCGTTGGGCAGGTGCTTCACAAGACCGCCGTTGAAGGAGTCTTCGTTATTCCCGGCGGCCCAATACCGCCCAACCCTGCCGAGCTTCTGGGGTCGCCGCGCATGAAGGTCCTGATCGAGCAGCTCAAGGAGCAGTTCGATATCGTTCTTGTGGACAGCCCGCCGGTTCTCGTTGTCGCTGACTCCGCGATAATCGCGGCGCAGGTGGATGGCGCGATAGCGGTGGTGGACGGCCTCAAGACCCGCTCGTCTTCGCTGAAGGCGGCCCTGGACACTCTGCGGAACACGCAGGTGAACATCGTGGGCGTCGTAATTAATAAGCTGAAGCGCGTCCGGTTTGGGTACGGGTATAACTACCCCTACTACTACGACTATTACTACTACAGCTACTATTACAGCTACTACGCTGCGGAAGAGGGCGCAAAGACGAACGGCCACACCCCCGCGTACAGGAAGCCCCTGGACTGGACCCGTGATCTGCTGGCCGGAAAGCCCAAGAACCCGAACTAGCGCATTTGTGGCGTCAATCTGGACAAGAAGCCCTGGCGAATACCGGGGCTTCTTGCTTTGCTCCAACTATCGGCACGTTGAGCTATCTGGTACGATGGCTGTGATTCGCCTCAGGAGGCCCTCCGAGCGACATGTCCGACAACACCGCACAGCACAGGCTGCCCGCAGGGTCTGCGCAGCCCAGCGACTTCAAAGTCACTCTCCCCTTCAGCAAGACCATCAACAGGTTATTGCGCTCCTCCGCCCTCGCTCCGGTCGCGTCTCTAATCTACAGCTCTTATGAGCGCCAGCTGATCGCAGAGGTACTGAGCAGGCCGCGTCCTAACCACATCGCGCTGATCCTGGACGGCAACCGGCGGTTTGCAGCGGAATCCGGCTTGCCGGATGTAACCGAAGGTCACAGGTATGGGGCAGGGAAAGTCAGCGAAGTAGTCCGGTGGTGCGACCAGTTTTCGATTCCTGTCGTGACCTTGTGGGCACTTTCCACCGACAACCTCAGCCGTGACCCGGAGGAGGTAAGAAAGCCGCTGGAGATAGTAAAGGACCGGCTTGCTGTTCTGGCGCGCGATCTCTCCACAGGGCCCTCCGCCCGGCAGGTGCGGGCCGTCGGAAGGGTGGACCTGCTACCGGACGATGTGCGAAGGCAGATAGAGGCGGCGAAAGAAAAAACGCGTGGTTCCGGGCCGAACATCCTGAACGTCGCCGTTGCCTATGGCGGCAGGGATGAGATCATGGACGCTGTAAGGCGCATGGTCCGCGCCTGGGCCGAGGCGGGCGTGTCCGCCCGAGAGATGGCTGACGCCCTTTCGAAGGAGGACCTGGAGTCCTTCCTTTACTCCCCGGACGAGCCGGAGCCTGACCTGATAATTCGGACCAGCGGGGAGGTACGCCTCAGCGGCTTCCTCCTCTGGTAGAGCGTTTACAGTGAGCTCTATTTCTGTGATGCCCCCTGGCCGGCGTTCAGGAAAATAGACTTCCTGCGCGCGATCAGGAGCTATCAGAATCGCCAGAGGCGGTTTGGTAAGTAGTCGACGCCTGTTGTAACAGAGTGAAAAGCAAATGGGAGCGCAATAGCCGCTCCTATTTGCTTTTCACTCTTGCCCGACTGTGACTACGATCCGATAGCTGTCGATACGGACTGCGTCTTGGACTGGACCCCTGCCTTGACCTTGTGCGGGTTGTGAGGGTCTCCTTGAACGCCACCAGTACAGATACGACGAGCAGTTCGACGTCCATCACAGGGTTCAGGGTTAAGATGTAAAGGTTGTCGTAGCGGAGCTTGTCCTTGGGCCGTGTGGCGTACCGCCCCCGCGCCTGCGCCAGGCCTGCGATCCCGGGCCGCACCCTGAGGCGGGCATGGAAATTCGGCACTGTCTTGCAGAACTCGTTGGCCATCTCTGGCCGCTCAGGCCTGGACCCCACGAAACTCATCTCACCCTTCAGGATGTTAATGAGCTGCGGCATCTCGTCCAGCCTGAACTTCCTGAGAACACGTCCCACGCGAGTTATCCTGGGATCGTTCTCGGTAGACCACACGGCGCCGGTGTACTTCTCAGCATCCGGGATCATCGTGCGGAACTTGATAACCTTGAACAGTTTCCCGTTCTTGCCCAGTCGAGTCTGCCGGTAAAAGACCGGTCCCCTGTCCGAAATCCAGATCGCAAGGGGAATGATCACCCAGAACGCAGCCCAAACAGGCAATAGGAACAGGTGGGACGTTAGGAGTATCGTCAGATCCAGGGCGCGCTTATACCCGTCGCGCGCGGGCATTCCGGCCGTGATTGATGGTGTCGACGGCTGCCGCTCGACTACCGCCTGGTCAGACGCAGAGGACTCCTTTTCAAGGAGAGCGACGCCGCCGGATGGAGTTTCTTTTGTGTTCATAGCGCCTTGTGGTGGACCCTCCGCCAAATCCGGATGCCATAGCGATTTACCGCTCATCCATGTTGACTAGTCCAAATAAACGTCTCTTTAGACCACGAGGCGCATTATAGACCGCTGCGCGCCACTATTTCAACGCCTTTTGACACGATGGGACTAGGCGGACTTTTCCAAAATGCCAAACACCCGGCAAATCGGGCAGGAGCGCGAGTGCCCCGCACGCCCATTGAACGCTGCGTCTTCAGGTACTTGAAGCTATAAAGACCCTCCGATATATTTACAATTGCGTTATGCGTTCCGAAAATGAACGTGTGACGAAAAACAGGACGTCGCTGCGCTCAACCGCACCCCGTGCCCATGCAGGTGATCCCCGGTCGGACGAGCGCATCGAACTCCCCGGCAGCCCACACCTCGCCGCCCTTCGCATGTGAATTCGATCTGAAATTTCCTGTTGACTTTATGGGCTGAAATCTACATCGGACACCGTCTGTCGCAGCGTTAGCTCCGGACCTGTCCTCAAGGTACTTTCCAGGACCCGGCGCAACACGGGGTGCCGAAGCTATTGCGAATTTCTGCGGAAGTACGCCTGGGACCGGCAAAATCCCGGCCGCTTTCGGCCCGGACGGCGTGAATTGTGAGTGGAGCAGAGTGGTGATCAGGAAGGATGCATGGAGCTACTTAAGAAGATCGAAGATCGAAAAGCAGCGGTCGCAATCGTCGGACTCGGCTACGTCGGCCTGCCCCTGGCGGTCGCTTTCGCCGAGAATGGTTTTCGCGTAATCGGGATAGACCTGGACCGCCGCAAAGTGGACTCGATCAATGCTAAGAAGTCGTACATAGCGGACATCCCTTCCGAGCGACTCGCCCGCATCGGCGCCGCCGGCGCCACCGGCAGCCTGACAGCGTACCCGGATTACACCGCAATCGCCCAGGCGGACGCGGCCATCGTCTGCGTCCCGACTCCGCTCAGCAAGACCAAGGACCCGGACCTTTCCTTTATAGTCTCCGCCGCGGACCAGATTGCGAAGTACATGCACCCCGGAATGCTCGTCGTCCTGGAGAGCACAACGTACCCCGGCACCACAGAAGAGATAGTCCTCCCGCGGATGGAGAGCTCAGGCGGGCGCAAGCTCAAGGTTGGAACAGACTTCTTCCTTGCATTCTCCCCGGAGCGCATCGATCCCGGCCGCAAGGACTACACCGTCCGTAACACCCCCAAGGTGATCGGCGGCGTTGAGCCGAACTCATTGCAGGCCGCCATGAAGCTCTACGGCAGCGCGATCGAGCGCGTTATCCCCGTCTCCTCCGCCAAAGCCGCTGAGATGGTCAAGCTCCTGGAGAACACCTTCCGCGCTACCAACATCGGCCTCGTCAACGAGATCGCCATCATGTGCAACCGCCTCGGAGTGGACGTCTGGGAAGTCATCGACGCCGCCAAGACCAAGCCGTTCGGCTACATGCCCTTCTATCCCGGCCCCGGTCTGGGCGGCCACTGCATCCCCATCGACCCCCAGTACCTGGCGTGGAAGATGCGGAGCCTGAACTACACCGCGCGCTTCATCCAGATCGCCGAAGAGGTCAACTTCGGCATGCCCGCCTACGTCGTCGGCAAGGTCGCCGACGCCCTGAACGACGACTGCAAGTCGCTGAAGGGCTCCAAGGTGATCGTCCTGGGAGTCGCCTACAAGGCCAACGTTGACGATATGCGAGAGTCCCCTGCGCTTGAGGTGATCGACCTCCTGGAGAAGAGGGGCGCGCACGTCAGCTACAACGACCCGCACGTCGACTCTTTCGAGCTTGAAGGCAAGCGCCACCAGTCCGTCTCCATCGGCCCGAGCGTCCTCAGGGGCTACGACTGCGCGGTAATTACCACCGCCCACAGCGCATACGACTGGAAGATGGTCGTCGAGAACTCGAAGCTGGTCGTCGACACCCGCAACGCGGCCGCGGCCGTAAAATCCAAGACAGGACGTGTAGTAAAGCTGTGAGCAATTACCTGGTCACCGGCAGCGCCGGATTCATAGGCTCCACCATCACCCGCATGCTGCTGGAGCGCGGAGACACCGTCACCGGCATCGACAACTTCAGCGACGCGTACGACGTGCGTCTGAAGGAGTGGCGCCACAACCGCCTGGTCGGCAAACCCGGCTTCACATTCATCCGCGCGGACATCTCGGATAAGTCGGCGGTACGCCAGGTCTTCGCCGGCAAGAAGTTCGACGGCGTGGTAAACACCGCCGCCCGCGCCGGTGTCCGGCAGTCCGTGGAGAACCCCTGGGTGTACATAGATACGAACATCATGGGCACGCTCAACTTGCTGGAGATGTGCAAGGAGACGGGCGTAAAGAAGTTCGTTCTCTCCTCAACCTCCAGCCTGTACGGCGCGAACAACCCCCAGCCGTTCAGCGAGAATGCTAAGACGGATACGCCCGTCTCCCCTTACGCTGCGTCCAAGAAGGCCGCCGAGGCCTTCTGCTACACCTACCACTATCTGTTCGACATCGATGTCACGGTGGTCAGGTATTTCACGGTCTACGGCCCCGCCGGCAGGCCGGACATGAGCCTCTTCCGCTTCGTAAAGTGGATCTCTGAGGGCGAGCCCGTCAAAGTAAACGGCGACGGCAAGCAGTCCCGCGACTTCACCTACGTGGACGATATCGCCCGCGGCACCATTGCGGCGCTAAAGCCCGTAGGGTACGAAACGATCAACCTGGGCTCGGATACGCCCACGGTGCTCATGGACACGATCAGAATGATCGAGCACCTTCTGGAGAAGAAGGCCAACATCGAGTACGGCCCATTCCCGAAGGCCGACGTCCCCGCTACCTGGGCGGATATTCACAAGGCTGAGGAGATGCTGGGATGGCGGCCCCAGGTGAAAATCGACCAGGGCATCAAGAACCTGGTGAGGTGGTACCTGGAGAACCGCAGCTGGGCCAGCAAGCTGAGCACGGGGTAGGCGGACCGTCAGCATGTCAAACGCCTTAACCACCAAAACATCCAGCCTGCCGGAGACGGTATACTCGCCCGAGTTCGGCCTACGCCGCCCGGGCCTCCTGCTGCGGTCCATGGTCCGCGACCTCCGGGCCGCACGGCCGCTCGGCTGGGAGCTCGCCAAGCGCGATATTTCGGCGAAGTACCGGCAATCGCTGCTCGGCATCGCCTGGAAGTTCGTCCCGCCCGTAATGACCGCGTTCATCTTCATCGCTCTGAACAGCCGCAAGGTCATAACGATCGACACCGGCAACGTGCCCTACCCCGTCTTCGTCCTGATCGGCACGGTGCTCTGGCGCATGTTCACCGCAAGCCTCATGGCGCCGCTCACCGCCGTCCAACGCGCAAAGCCCATGCTGGCGAAGCTCAACTTCCCCAGGGAGGCGATCATCGTCTCCTCCATCACGCAGGTCCTGTACGAGTTCTGCATAAGCCTCGTCATTCTTGCAGTACTGTTCGTGGCGTTCGGGCTGGACCTTTCCATCGGCGTCCTGCTGTTTCCCATCGCCGCCCTCTCGGTGATGCTCCTGGGCTTCTCGATAGGCCTGCTGCTTGCGCCCGTCGGATCGCTCTACTCGGACGCGGCGTCATTCCTGACGACAATCACCCTTCCCTGGATGCTCATCACCCCGGTCGTTTACGCGGCCCCCAGGAACGGCATAATCGCGCTCGTCTCGCGCGTAAACCCGGTCGCGCCGCTCATCACCGGCTCGCGTGAGCTCGCCACCGAGGGCGCGATGTCCGACCCCGTGAGCTTCGCAGTTGTGGTGGTTGCGTCTCTCGTCGGGGTCTTCCTCGGGCTGGTGCTCTATCGCCTGGTGATGCCGATCATCATCGAAAAGATGGGCGGGTAGCCATGCCGGGCGAAGTACTGATATCCGTAGACAACATCTCGAAGAAGTTCTGCCGCGATCTCAAGCGCTCGCTATGGTACGGCGTGAAGGACCTGGCCTTCGAGGTCACCCTCAGCTCCGGCCGCTCCCGCAAGCTCCGCAAAGGCGAGTTCTGGGCCCTCAAGGAGGCGTCGCTCGAGGTCCGCCGCGGCGAGGTGCTCGGCATCATCGGGCACAACGGCGCCGGCAAGACCACCATGCTGCGCGCCATCAACGGCCTCATCAAGCCGGACGCGGGTAAGATCACCGTGCGGGGCTCCGTGGGCGCGCTCATACAGCTCGGCGCTGGCTTCCATCCCGTGCTCTCCGGCCGCGAGAACATCTACATCTCAGGCATGGTCCGCGGCATGAGCCGCAAAGAGGTCCAGCGCAAGTTCGACGAGATTGTGGACTTCTCCGGCGTGAAGGAATTTCTGGACAGCCCCGTGCGCACCTACAGCTCCGGCATGCTCGCCCGCCTGGGATTCAGCGTGGTGGCGCACCTGGAGCCGGACATCCTGCTCATCGACGAGGTCCTGTCCGTCGGCGATGCCGAGTTCAAGGCGAAGTCCATGGAGCGCATCTGGAAGCTGGTGGATAGCGGCAAAGTGGCCGTCGTGTTCATCTCCCACGACATCGTCTCAGTGGATGGATTGTGCAACCGAGTCGTACTTATGGATCATGGTGAACCGCATGAAGGCGAGAAGTCCGTTCTTATTGCCCGTTACTACGGTGATGACCTGTCTGGTAGGGCTAGAATGATATTCGACGACGCTGCTCGGGAACGCCTGCTATTCGAGGCAAGAACGAATCGAGACAAACTGACTGGCGACGTTGAGATAACCTCGATGGATGTTGTTGATACGCTAGGGCTTCCGAAAGAAGTCTTCCGAGACTCGGACACACTTGTTCTCAGAGTACGCTATCGTGCAAAGAGACCCCTAACGAACTTCGTGGGCTTTGTCTTCTTGGATGACCCGATTGGCATAAGAATTTTTGCCGAAAAGTACGTCCCTCCACTGGGGAGTGGCTTCAAGCTTCAAGGCGATGGCGAACTTCACATTCAATTTGACCCGATCCAGTTGAAGTCAGGCCGATACCACATAGGTTTTAGCTTTCAAGATCCGACGATGCGCGTCACCTACGGAATAAAGAAGGGTGCTATTCTTACCGTCAACGACGGAATGGTGAACCCTCAAGGTAAGTCCGGCTTCGTTAAACCTAATGTTAAGTGGCATTTAGGAACGTTGTCCGGAGCGCCCGATGCTTGAAGAGACGGTCCGGTCTCTCGGGCTTGCCGGCCGTGTCCACCTCCCAGGTTTCAAAAGCAACCTCTGGGGATACATGAAATCGGCATCGTGCTACGTGCTCGCATCCAGGTACGAAGGCCTCCCCCTCGCTCTGCTGGAAGGGATGGCGGCAGGCTGCCCAGTCGTCTCTTTCGATTGCGATTACGGCCCCTCCGAGATCCTGACGCACATGGAAAACGGCGTTCTCGTAAGGCCGGGCGACATCGATGTCATGGGCGCGGGAATCGCCGTCGTTCTGGAGGACCGTTCGCTTGCCCGGCGCATGGGACAGGCCGGGGCGAGGCGGGCAATGGACTTCGACAGTCCACTGATCGCCCGGCAGTACGGCGCCCTGTTCGAACAAATGCTGGCCAGCCCCGAATCCCGTTCCTGATGCGCCTGGTCTTCATCACACCTGAGTACGTAACTGAGAAGTACTTCGCCGCCGGGCTCGCCAACTATCTCGGCCGCCTGTGCCCCTTGCTGGCGCAGAGAGGCCACGAGGTATTCGTCATCGTCAGGGCCGAGAAGAAAAGCCCGCCATTCACACACAACGGCGTTACCATTCTTCGTGTCGCGCCTTCCAGAACGACGCAGAGAATTCTCAACGCGATCACTCTCAGAAGACAGCCCGAAGCCGCAAAGGACATTGCATTCTCTGTTTCCGCCAGGCAAGTCGTGAATTTTCTCCACCGCCAGCGCCGCTTGACTTACGTGCAATGCTCGAACGTTCGCGCGGTCGGCATAGCATTTTTACTGCCGGGAAGGCCCTACGCCGCGGCAACGCGGATGTCCAGCCACCGGCCGTTGTGGAATGAGCTCGCCATGGTGCGCCAGACCAAAAGCGCGGGGGTCCGCTACAAATTGGAAGCACTTCAGGTAAGACGGTTCCCCCACGTGTATGGGCCAAGCAAGTATCTTGCCGCCATTATCGAGAAGGAGTGCAGGAGAAAGGTGGATGTACTGCCCACAACTTTCTACCTGGAGCCTTGCGTTGAAGACGCGTCGGTCTATGAAAAGCATCTCAAAGGACTGCCGTACCTGCTCTACTTTTCGCGTTTGCAGAAACATAAAGGAGTCGACGTTCTCGCCAGGGCGCTCCCAACAATTCTCGGCGGCAACAGCGGGCTGCGCGCGGTCTTCGTCGGAAACGATTGGGCGGACCGGGAGACAGGTTCCATGCGCTCCAGCGTCAGGGAGTGGGCAGGCGACTGCGCCGATCGCGTCATTTTCCTGGACGACATGCGGCACGAGCAGCTTTACCCTGTAATTCGACATGCGGAGGCGGTCGTTTTCCCCTCCAGGATCGACAACCTTCCCAACGCTTGCATGGAGGCCATGGCCCTGGGGAAGCCGGTAATAGCTTCGTCAGGTGCGAGCTTCGAAGAGCTATTCGATGACGGAATCAGCGGCTACCTCTTTCGAAATGGGGATCACGAGGATCTGGCCCGCGTAGCCACGGAAGTACTTCGGAGCGCTGATCGCAGTCGTGTCGGCGAAGCGGCGCGAGAGAGGATCAGCGCCTTGCACCCCGACCGGACCGTTCCTCTGGTCGAGAAGTACATCACCGAGCGTGTTCGCGCTCGGTCCGGCGGCAGGCGGGAGTGATACAAGAGTCCAGCCGCAACACGGCCATCTCAGTAATCATCCCCTGCTTCAACTCCGCCCGGACGCTTGAGGAAACCCTCGTTTCCCTGGTTGGCCAGACCTTCCTCGACTGGGAAGGCATCATAGTTAATGACGGGTCATCTGACACCACTCAGCAGATCGCCGAGACTTGGGCGAAAAGAGACTCTCGGCTTAGAGTGATAAGCCAGGCAAATAAGGGACTCGGGGCCGCCAGAAATAGCGCCCTGAAGATCGCCACCGGCCGGCTTGTCCATTGTCTTGACGGCGACGACAAGATCTCGGCCGACTTCTACGAGCGCATCGTGGAGGCCGAGAAGGCCCATGGACTGGCCCCGGAGGGCCTCTGCCTGACCGCCGGTTACATCCACTTCAGGGACGACGGTACCGTGTTGAAGCGGTTCGCAGCCGCGCCGCCAGAGCGCTATACCTTCGAACGAATCGCGTACTCCAATGCAACGCCGCCGGTAGCATACGTATTCGGCCGGTCCATACTGGAAAAGACTGGCCTCTTTGACGAATCCATAAAGCACTGCCAGGACTGGGACCTGCTAATAAGAATGGTGCGCACAGGCGTACGATTTGCCGCTGTGCCGGAGGCGCTGGCAATGTACCGGGTGAGCGACAACAGCCTGAGCACGAAGACAATCCGGTTCATGGAGACGCAACGAATCGTCGCCCTGCGCGCCGCCACCCCGGACCCGCGCTGCATCCAATCCGCCGTTGTCGCCACGCCTGTATCCACGGCCGGCGCAGAAAGGTCCATCATTCACCTCTGGAACTACAATGTCGGCCGAGCTCTCAAGATGGGCTGGGCTGAATCGGCTGCCGAACTGTTCACCTGGGGGCGGCTAAACCTTCCTGCCGAGCTCTGGGAACAGCCCGGCCGGTTTGGTGTCTCACCAACGTACGTCGGAAGAGAAGTGCCCTCAGAGATCCCGCCTCAATATGGACCGTCAAGATCGAGGCTGTTGGCGACCTTGCGCTTTCTATCTAGAGAATGGCCACAGATTACCCACAGACCCGGCTTCGGAAGGACTGTTCTCTCTTCCCTGCTGAACCTTCGCGTCTTGCCGGGCGCGCCCGGACCTCTGTCTCGTCTGTCGCACTTCAGGCAATTGGTGGACACAGCGAAGTTGAATGGAGCGGCCGGGATGGTTGCCTGGGCAATAGCGCTGTCCCCCGGCATCGTCGCGCGCAGTGCCGCGCGGCGCTTCAAACGCACTCGAATTGGTGATGTTTCCGGCGCGGCTACTACCGGCCAGTAATACCCGATGGTTAACCGTAAGCCTGCAATCAGCGTGGTCATTCCGGCATTCAATGGTGCGGCGTTCCTGCCCAGGTCCATTGGCAGCGTACTCGGACAGATTTTCCCAGATTTTGAGCTTATCGTCGTGGACGACGGCTCCACTGACGATACTTCTGAGGTCGTGAAGGCTTACCTCGGCGACAAGCGCGTTCGGTACCTTTACCAGCCGAACAAAGGCTTGCCGGGGGCCAGAAATACCGGAATTAATGAGTCCGCGGCAGACCTCATATCATTCCTTGATTGCGATGATGAATGGCTGCCTGAAAAGCTCTCTCTCCAGTTCGCCGCGATGGCGGACTCCGCGTTCAGCGCCTGCTATGGCGCGGCGAGGTTTGTGTTGCCTGGCGGCCAAACGAAGGTGATGCGCGGAATTCAGCGGGAACCCAGGGAGCTCTATCGGCAACTGCTTTTCAAAAATGTTCTTTACGGGGCAACGTCCTCTATTGTTGTGCGAAGGGAGTGCTTCGACCGCCTGGGACCTTTCGATGAGCGCCTCGTCTCCTGCGAAGACCGGGACATGTGGCTCCGCCTCTCCAAAGAGGACAGAATCAAGTACATCGACCAGGAACTGATAAGGTTTGAAAGGACGCGCCCGGACGCAATGACGAAGAACCGCGTGAAAATGGCCGAGGGCAGGATCGGCCTCCTGGAGAACATCGAACAGGGAATCTCGACGGACTGCCGGCGCCTCCTGCCGCGGGTACGCTGGTGGCACTATAGACGCATCGCCGCGCTGCTGGCTAATGACCGGCCCGCGGAAAGTCGAAAATATGCAATTAAGGCAATCACAGCTTCGTGGCGCGCGGATAGCGAGGCCCTCCAGTCAATTCGACTTCTCGGGCGAGGCCTGCTTCCCGCACGCCTGGTCAAAAAGGCCCGGCCGCTACCAGCGGCCGGCCGCAATGACGACGACTAAGACCAATCAGAGGATGTCGACGCCAGCAGTCCCAAATAAACAGTACCGCTTCGTCCTTACCGGCGGCCCGGGCGCGGGCAAGACCACCCTGGTGGAGCACCTGTCCTCGATGGGCTTCGCGACCGTGCGAGAGGCCGCAAGGGACATAATCACGGAGCAGGTCCGGCTTGGCTCAGACGTGCTTCCATGGAAAGATACGATATCGTTCCAGCGGCATGTCCTGGCCCTGCAGCTAACGCGAGAGGCGGAGATAGACTCCGAAATGGCCTTCCTGGACAGGGGCACGCCGGACGGCCTGGCCTATATCCGGCACTACGGGCACACCCCCTTCCCTGAGATACTGGACAGTGCCCGGGACCGCTACACCGTCGCATTCCTGCTTGACCTGGTAGACGCCCGGAACATCGACCCGCTACGCGAAGAGTCCAGGGCGACCGCCGCGCGGATCCATGCCTTCATAAGGCAGGTGTACTCGGAACTAGGCTACGGTATCATCGAAGTGCCTGTGCTCCCCGTCCCTGAGCGGGCAGAATTCGTCATCGAGGCCGCCCGCCGGTCCACCGCCGGTCGGCGAAGCCCATGAACCCACGCTCGATTTATTGTAGAATTTTTCAGCACGCCCAACTAATATGCCAATGCGGCAGTCCGCAGGCGCTGGAGGCCCCAATTAAATGACCGAAGCCAAGTCCCCCACATCGCTTATCACCGGAGGCGCCGGATTCCTCGGCTCCCACCTGTGTGAAAAGCTCCTGTCGGTCGGACATTCCGTGATCTGCATGGACAACCTGATCACCGGCACGGACGACAATATCCGGCACCTTGTCGGCAACCCCAAATTCACCCTCGTCCATCACGATGTTACCCACCCGATCAACCTGGGGGACCTCCTGCGGGCCGCCGGTCACCCGAACCCGGACGTGCGGGTAGACTACCTCCTGCACTTCGCCAGCCCGGCCAGCCCGAAGGATTACGCCCGGCACCCTATCCACACCCTCAAGGTGGGCGCGCTCGGCACCTACTACGCTCTCGGCCTCGCGCGGGCGCACAAGTCCCGCTTCCTGCTCGCCTCCAGCTCAGAGGTCTACGGCGACCCCGAGGTCAACCCCCAGCCCGAGTCCTACTACGGCCACGTGAACCCCGTCGGTTCTCGCAGCGTCTACGACGAAGCCAAGCGCTTCGCCGAGGCCATCAGCAGCGCTTACCTGCACACGCACAACCTTGATGTACGTATTGCCCGTTTATTCAATACGTACGGCCCGCGCATGCGCGTAAACGACGGCCGCGCCGTACCCGCCTTCATGACCCAGGCCATACGTAACGAGCCCGTCACAGTGTACGGAGACGGCTCCCAAACCCGCTCACTCACCTACGTAGACGATACGGTAGAAGGCCTCTACCGCCTCCTCATGGTCGACCGAAAGCCCAACGACGAGCTCATCTGCAACATCGGTAACCCCGAGGAAGTCACCATCCTGGAAGTCGCGCAGGAGATCATTGCGCTGACCGGCAGCTCCAGCAAGATCGTATTCAGCCCGCTGCCGAAGGATGACCCCCTAGTGCGGCGGCCGGACCTGACGCGCACAAGGAAGCTGCTGGGCTGGGAGCCGCGCGTGCCGCGCAAGGAAGGCCTCGCGAAGGTTGTGCCTTACTTCATGGAGAAGGTCGGCAAGGTACCGGCCTGAACCGCAGCTGCTCACTTGGTTTGTCGATGCCGTTGACGCCGCCTGAATAAACCAAAACCTACTCGGGGGTCAGCCTTTATGCGCCGCTTATTCATTTGGATATACCAGAGGTTCCCTAACAGCCTCCGCATGTCGGCGAAGCGAAGGCTGAATCTAATAGCATGGCGTTATTTTGAGTCTGGAATTGTCAGTATCGATAGGAGCGCGTCTCCTCAATGGCTTCTCGCCAAGGAAGTAGTGCCATACGACATCCCTTTACATCAGCGAGCACGGTTGATCGCTGGTGATAGTGCGCGGGGCACCGAAAGAGATCTCCTCGTCTATCGACTGCAGGGGATCCCACCTAAATGTCAAAAACGGGATGGTACGTGTTGAAGATGCCAAGATACTCGCCGAATCGACCACCAAGTCTCGACCCTCACGAATAGAAGTCATGCTGGGTCCAACGGAAACCAGCAAGGCAAGGACTCTGACAGGTGGGACTTTCGCTACGATTTCCACGCAGTTTGACCGAAACTACTACCATTGGTTTATAGATACTCTTCCAAGACTACGACTCATCGAAACCGCGGCTCGGTCTGCTATCACGGTTTTGATCCCTGGCGACTTGAAAGCCTATCAAACGAAGTCCCTGTTTTGGCTTTTGCCGCCGAATATGAGGCTCTAATGCATAGATGGGCACCCGGTGGTCCGATTGGAAGAGATGCTCTTACCCACCTACATACGTGATCGGACCAACCTGTACGTGCCTCATGAGTTCCTGGACTATGTCCGCCAGGCCGTCTTTAGACATGTCCCCGTGGGAACTTCATCCTCACCTCGTCGAATTTATGTTTCCCGCTCAATGGCAAGCCGCCGCAGAGTCATTAACGAGGCCGAAGTCGTCGAATGCCTGTCGGCATACGGAATTGGTGTCGTCAACTCGGAGATTCTATCCCTGGAAGAGCAAGTCAGGTTGTTTCGGCAGGCGGAATTGATAGTCGGACCGCATGGAGCCGGCCTCACAAACATGTTGTTCTCACAACATGCCAAGGTTATCGAGTTCCTTGGAGACCCGAATCCATCGGCCCGCCATTTTGTGCGACTCGCCGCCACGTTGGGTCACGAGCATCACTTCGTCCAGGTTAGACAAAAGAGCAAGAATGAGGACATGTTTGTAGATATCGACGTTCTGAAAAGGCGTTTGGACTCGCTGATAGGGTAGTCGTGCGAGCGAAGGCTTTTGCGGAACGTGGTAATCTAATAGTTAGAATACATGCGCGTCTTTAAGACGTAAGACTCCGATTTCCCAGAGGTGTCCCGCCTATGCCTGCCTCCATTGAGGTGGTTATCCCGGTCCTGAACGAGGAGAAGGACCTGCCTCCAAGCATCGCAAAGCTGCACGGCTTCATGGAGCAGGCTTTTCCGGGCCGCGATTGGCGCATCACGGTCATGGACAACGGGTCGACGGACTCCACGCCTGATGTCGCTACGCGGCTGTCCAGCGAGTTCAACAATGTGGGCTGGGTGCGCATGGAGCAGCGCGGGCGCGGTCGCGCGGTGAAGCGGCGCTGGCTGGAGAGCAAGGCCGACATTGTCAGCTACATGGACGTTGACCTCTCCACCGACCTCAACCATTTCCCTCAGCTTGTTGGGGCGATCGAGCATGACGGCGCGGATATCGCCATTGGCTCGCGCCTGATGAAGGGTTCGAAAGTGATCAACCGGCCTCCTCACCGCGAGGTCACGGCGCGGGGATACAGCACCATCTTCCGGGTGACTTTCCTGACAAAGTTCCACGATGCGCAGTGCGGCTTCAAAGCCATATCCCGTAAAGCGGCGGACGAGCTCCTTCCACTCGTGCAGGACACCGGGTGGTTCTTCGACACGGAGCTTCTGATCATCGCCGAGAAGAACCGGTACACGATCAAAGAAGTCCCTGTGAAATGGACGGACGATCCCGACAGTCGCGTCAAGATCATCAAGACTGCAATCTACGACCTCAAGGGCCTCGCACGACTCAAATTCGGTGGGCTGAAGCGCGCTTCACGCGCCCTGAAGGCTGGCAAGGGCGCCGGCGCCACGCGCATGGCGCCGAGCTAGGCGCAGGCCGGTAAGCGCCCACCATCTCCATGACAATACCGCATGCCTGATCGCGTACTTTTCGTCGCCTACACCGCAGACTGGACCGGCCCATCCAACAGCCTCCTCCTACTCATTCGCCATCTGGGCAAGCGGGTAGACCCGCTTGTAGTGATGCCGGGCGAGGGACTGCTCGCCGAAGCTCTTCGCGCGGAGAGAATACCTTACGTTTCGGTCAAGTCCCTGGGCACCGCGTCCATACCGGGGCTGCGCAGGCTGATCAAGCGACGAGGTATCGAGCTGGTCTACGCTAACACCGCCAGCCGCGTATCGCGTAATGCGCTCGTGGCCTCCCGGCTGGCCGGAAGGCCGTTTATCTGCCATGTCCGGAGTATGGGCTGGAAGAAGAAATGGACCGAGTTGGGCTTCTTGAAGTACTCGAACGCCGTGATTGCCGTCTCCGAGGCCTGCGGCAAGTCCGTCGAGCGGTTTTGCCGGCCCGGACGGCTCCATGTTATTCACAACGGCGTAGAGATCGATTCGATGGCCGTCCCTGACCGTCAGGGTGCTCGTCGTCACCTTGAGGCCGTCGCCGGCCTGCCAGCGGACGCATTTGCGATAATCAGTGTCTCCCACATCTCGCAGCGCAAGGGGTCCATAGAGGCAGTACGTGCGTTTTCAACTGTAGCATCGTCTGACTCCCGCGCTCACCTCATCCTCGTCGGAAGCCTTCACCGTGAGCCGGCGTATGTTGACGCTGTGAGGAAGGAGATTGCGCAAGGCGGACTCCAGAAGCGGGTTTGCCTGACGGGATTCCGGGAAGATGCTATCCGGCTCATGCAGGGCGCCGACCTTTTTCTGCACACGGCTGCCTCCGACCCTCACCCTCGCTCTGTCGTCGAGGCAATGGCCTGCAGGCTGCCTGTGGTAGCCTATTCCGTGGACGGCGTTGCAGAAACCGTGGAGAACGGGGTAACAGGCATGCTGGTCCCCCACGGCGACCTGAACGCTCTGGCAGCGTCTCTAAAGGCAGTCATGAGTGACCCTGGGTCGATCGCCTCGATGCGCACGTCCGGCCCAGAGATTGCCCGGTCGCGTTTTTCAGCTACCGCCACGGCAAACGGCGTGGCCGCAATCATGTCAATGCTCAGTGACTTTGTCAGTCTTACTGCTCAGTGATTTTGTCAGTACGACTGGTTTTGGTTGAATCAGTCTCGATCTCCAAGGGTGATCTGGAGCTGGCTTTCGATCCTTGGGCGTGGAGATGGGCGTGCTGGAGACGGACCCGTCTCCAGCACGCCCATCTCCACGCTTGCCCGCCTGAGCTTTTCTTCGCCTTGCTCGCAGGACTGCGGGTCTTAGGGGAGCAATCGTGCTGGCCAGCTCACGCCCCTTGTGCATGACCACGATGCGCCCGTCCAGCCGCTCCTGTACCTCTACGGTCGCCCTGGCGTATGTGCTCCGCTCGCTGTCAGGCTCGATCTGCAGGTCCTCTCCACCAAAGCTCACCGTGTTATCCGCGGCCACTGTCCGCTGGTATCGGAAGCACAGCACACTGT